>CAXTDG010000041.1:0-14274 GCA_964242675.1 uncultured Chitinophagaceae bacterium | reverse complement strand
GCACTACAATTGGCGCAAAGCCGTTTTCATTCAGCAAACCTTTCTGCTAGTGATACGATGGTATATGTGGTTAAAAAACCGTTTAGGCTTTGGAAAACCAGCGGTGATGTGTACTTCTTTAAATACAAGGCTAAAAAAGCAGAAACCTGGAAGTGGGGCCTGGTAGAAATGGTGCCCTCAAAAGAACACGCCGGGCAGTGGGATATGAACTACGACGAACTGGATGATGCAACCAGTAAAAAACTGGATGCCGAAAAAACAATAGAAGAGCAGGTAACTACTTTACTAAAAGAAAAACTGAATGGTCGCCATGCCAGCGCTTACCAGTTTTACAATAGCGAAGACTATAGCCGATACCTATACGATCAGGTGATTCGGGGTGACGGGGATTGATTTAAATTAGTGTATGAGTGATACTGTTGCGTATCGTTTCACCATACATCATAGCATTGTTTAAAATTCTGTAACTTCTTTGGTATAAATATGTTGCATTAGGGTAAAATTGATACATGAGAAAATTATTAGTTTGCTTACTCATTGTAATATGCGGATGCCAAAATATTGAAAGCAACCCAGAAAAAGTTGGTGAACTATTGTGTGATTGTTATCAGAAAACTATAGCAAAAAGGGGGATTGATACAGGGATTTGGTATTGTGATAGTCTAATGATGCTGCAAAGCAGATTTTATAAGATTTATAAAGAGAAAAGTTTTGGGAGTGGTTTGCAGGTTCCTATTTCAAGTAGTACTTTAGATAGTGTTAATGATTTCGCTTCAAAATTCCATTTTTATATTGGGGAACATTGTGATAGCTTTTTTTATAAGAGAGGGAAATAATTATCGATCCAAATTCTATTTTAAGAAATGATAAATAATTCCTCGTTACAGCTTCGGTTTACACTTCACTAACTGTTCTACACTTCGGTTCATACCCCACAATTAAACCTAAAATTCCATTTTTAAAGATGAAAATATCATTTTGGATATCTTATATTTTAGTTGAGTTTGATCATCGTAAAGTCAAGATTACAGGTGAATATACGGTTGACCGTATATTTCATTTAGATGAAGTTTCTATAAAAAATTGGGAGACTCCTTATGATAAAATACCTATTTCAAATAACGAGAAAAATGAAATAATTGCATCGGTATTACAATACCCTATGTCCGATCTCAAGCTCATTTTTGATTAACAAAACATTTGTCTAGGTCATTTATTTGTATCCTAACTCGTGTCCCCAAGAACCGACATGTCAGCATTTTAAAAAGCCAGTAAATAAACAATAAAGCCACCTTTTAAAAGGTGGCTTTATTGTTTATAAAAAGTATCGGGTTATAAAAATATCTGTCAAGAATTCTTTGGTTTCACTTTCACAATGGATATTCATCCTTCCCTTCTTTGTCATAGATAAAAAGCAAGAGTTCAGTGCTTTGCATTGAAGTCCAGCTATAAATACATTAAAGATTTGTATCCCTGTTGATGGGGGAATACGACCCATCAATAACCCACAGTCAAAAGGCTACATTTTATGCTGACTGTTCGTTTTAAATCTTTAAAAATTTTTTGCCATGACTTACAATTTCAGCGGTAATCTGAAAGCCTATTTATGCAGCGATTGTCTGCAACCGGTTTATGGAGTTAACGTCCTTATTTACAATGTACAGGATAAGCAAAATGAAACGCTCCTTGCTGTTGCCAACCCAAAAGAAACATTCCGACAGGTAAACGATGAGGAAAAAAGACGCAAACAAGCTACGCTCTTAACCAGTGCTACAACCGACGATAAAGGAAACTTTTCTGTTTCCATATCAAGTGAACAATATAGCGGTGGTGCTTTTGATATTGACTTTGACTGTGGTACCGTACCGCTTATCTGGAAAGGCCCAAGACCGCCTAAAAAAATAGATAATCCTTTACAGTTCCATATTACTACGCTTCAGCCTTTATGGAACCAGGCCAAAGCCTCAACTGAAAATCAGGGAAGAGAAGTTGCTTCTGCCCGGTGGGAATATGCTATATCTGCCTCTTCCTTTTGCCGGATTCTGGCGTTGCTCAAGTTTTATATCATCTGCGGTAAAGTGGTGGATTGCAAACAAAAGAGAGCTTTGCCCAATGTACGTGTAGAAGCGTTTGATGTAGATTTATTACAGGATGATGCCTTGGGTGCTGATATAACAGATTCCACCGGCCATTTTTTAATTGTGTACGATGAAGCGGCTTTCAGTAAAACCATTTTCAACTGGCTAAATGTAGAATGGCCTGCCGGTCCGGACATTTACTTCAAATACTATGATGCAGCTACGAATGGTTTGCTGTATGCCGAACCTAGGAATACTGGACATAGAAGTGACCGGGAAAACCGCAACAATTGCTGGTGTGTAGAACTCTGTATTGATATTAACATTCCTGTTGATTCAGGATTAACCGTGCCTGCTTATTTTAATGCTGTAGGTTCTTATAGCATTACAACCGGATTTAATGCACAGGGCCGTACGAATGATGCAGAAGATAATGTGTTTACAGGTGTGCTGCCCCTTTGCGGAAACCTGCCACCGGCCTATGCTACCAATTCAATAGAATACCGGTTTAAGATTCAGCGGTTGAACCGTATGGATGGTACTACAGTAATTGAAGAGTTTATTCCCCGTCCGGAAAATGGCTCAACTGGTTTGATAAAGCCCACCTTAATTGGCTCTGTTACCAAATATGTTGTTCCACCTGCACCCGCCCCGGTTTTTACTGTTGTTGAGCCTTACTATCTCAACAACCCTGGTGCTACTCATAATGTTTCTATTGGCGCCGAAGGTTGGATAAAAGTACCCAGAGCAGAAAATAACTGGAGTACCGGTATGTATCAGTTTTCGTATCCTGGCTTACCCGTAGCGCTTGCTGATATAGATACGGTTCAGTTGATAAAAGAACATTTTGACCTGAATGCTCCACTACCAGTACACGTTGCGGGAAATACATTAAATCCTGCAGATCGTTTTGCAGGGCCGGATCATGTGTTCAGAATTATTTGTGAATCAAGACTGGTATCTGCCATAACACCTAACCCCAATCCAATTGCTATTAATACACTCGTAAAAATAAATGTTTGGAATGGTGATTTCACCCTTACGAGACACCCCGGATGGGCAGGCGGTGTAGGGACTTATCAGGGAGTAAACATGCTGGAAATTCAGGAAACAATAGCAAGTGGCTGCGGTAAAGTAAATAATCAAGTCCATCTTCTCTACACTTGCTACCATCCTTATATAGCCAATGCAAGTATGTATGTTGAAGGGCCAACTGGAAACTTTGGCGCTTTAACAGCACCGGTAAATGCCGCTGGTGAGGCAACTGGTAGCCATTTTGTAGACTTAACCGGAAAGCCTAACTGTGCTTACATAGCCTGGTTAACAGCTACTTACCGCATTACTTCCGGCAATGGCAGATTATCAGGAAATTTTGATCAGGATCATATTGCTTTCTGCAAAGGCTAATCGTAACTGAATCGTCATTCTATTAATTCTTCGATCCGGTTTGTATCCCTTGCAAATTGGAATGAGAACACCACAAGTAGTAAGAAAACAAAGCAACAAAGCCACCTCATATAGGAGTGGCTTTGTTGCTTTGTAAAAGGGGTAATTACTCAAGTCCTTTAATTAGCTGTAATAACTGTTTTTCAGTAATGCTCTCCATCTCACTTTTATCGTAGAGGAACAGTAGAAACACTGTTGTTCCCTTCACTACCACATGCGTAACCACCCGGGCACCGCCACTTTTGCCTTTTCCTTTAGTAGCAATAGCTAGTCGTACTTTGTAGCAGTCATGGCCCAGCGGGTCGCCTGTTATAGGATTTTGCTCCAGTTTCGTCACCAAGTCGGCATACTCTTCTTTCAAAGAGCGGTATTTTTTCACTAGCCGCTTTAGTTCTCTTTTAAAGCGGGGCGTAGCAATAATTTTATAGTTCATCCAGCAGGGCTTTAGCGTCAATGCCTTTCAGCCTTCCGGCTTTAATGTCGTTCAGCTCCTGCACCGCTTCTTTCATGCCCTGTAGCAGACTTTCCTGCGATGGTATTTTTATGGTCTTTTCCTCTTCAATCTTCTTCACGAAAGAGAGGCTCTTAGCTAGTTCCATGAAAAAGGCATAACTACTCTCAGGAATATGTAGGGTTACTTGTCTCATACTCATACGGTATTGTGTTATCTAATTTAAGTAAGCTTATTGGATTCAAAAATTTTCATTAAAATTGGTTTCTGTTTTATAACCTGTCTATTTATATAACAAATGTAGTAATAAAGCCACCTTGTGTAATGTAGCCTTTCTATCCAACCAATCCCTTCGGTATAGCCGCAATCAGCCGCTTGGTATAATCGCTTTTTGGATGATGATAAATAGCTTCGGCGGTACCGGTTTCTTCAATGCGACCTTTGTTCATTACTAAAATACGGTCGCTGAGATAATGCACTACGCCCAGGTCGTGGCTGATGAACAGGCAGGTAAAACCGAACTCTACTTTTAGGTCGTTTAGTAAGTTGAGCACCTGTGCTTGTACACTTACATCCAGTGCCGAAACGCTTTCATCGCACACCACAAATTCGGGATTTAAAATCAGGGCACGGGCTATTACAATACGTTGTCGTTGCCCACCGCTAAACTGGTGTGGATAGCGATTGAAATGCTCCGCTTTCAGGCTTACTTTTTCCAGCCATGCTATTGCTTTTTCTTTCCGTTGTGCAGGGGTTAAAGAAGACTGATGTACCAGCAAAGGTTCTATTAATGCCTGCCCAATAGTAAGCCGTGGATTAAGCGAACCAAATGGATCCTGAAACACAATTTGCATGTTGCGCCGAATAGCTTTTTGTTCTGCTGGTGTGGCTGCGTTCCAGCTTTTTCCTTCATACAAAATATTGCCACTGGTAGCTGGTATAAGTTGCAATAAAGTACGGCCCAGCGTGGTTTTGCCGCAGCCACTTTCACCCACCAGCCCTAGCGTTTCTCCTTTATAAATAGAAAAGCTTACATCTTTCACCGCATCATAAGAAACTGTTGTTTTCCCCAAAAAATTTCTTTTGGTAACAAAGCTCACCTGCAGGTTTCTTGTCTCAATCAGTACAGGCTTTTCAGCCGCTTCAATTGTAATAGAAGAAGTATTTTCCTGTAACTGAGTAGTGAGTTTTTTATCTGCTATCGGCGCTGTGTCATTATTTAAAAAATCGCTTACCACCGGGAGTCTTTGCCCTTTGCTATAGAGCACCGGTCGGCAAGCCAGCAAGGCCTTTGTATACGGATGCTGCGGTTGCCGAAAAACCTGTTGCGTAGCGCCTTTTTCTACAATGCTGCCTTTATACATTACCACTACTTCATCTGCCACTTCGCTCACCAACCCCAGGTCATGCGTTATGAATAACACGCCCATATTGTTTTGTAATTGCAAACTTTTGATGAGTTCTAGAATTTGTTTTTGCACGGTTACATCCAGCGCCGTAGTAGGTTCATCGCAAACGAGCAGAGCAGGGGAACAACTCATAGCCATGGCTATCATTACCCGTTGTTTTTGGCCGCCACTTATCTGGTGCGGATAGCGGCTATACATAACTTCCGGGTCGGGCAATTGTACTTTTTCAAACCACTGAATGCACTGTTGTTTAGCTTCTGCGCTTGTTACTTTCTGATGTTGCAAAATAGCTTCTTCCACTTGTGCACCACAAGTCATTACCGGGTTCAGGCTGCTCATAGGTTCCTGAAAAATAGTAGCAATGCGGTTGCCCCGTATGGCTTGAAGTTGCGTTGTGTTGGTGTTCAGCAGGTTCGTAATAGTTTCTCCTTCCTGAAATAAAATTTTACCATTTGCATATACCGCAGACGGTGGCAGCAGGCGCAAAATGGACATAGCCGTTACCGATTTTCCGCTACCGCTTTCGCCTACTACTGCTGTCATTTTTCCTTGCTCAACAGCAATAGAAACACTGGCAACTACAGGCGGATCTTGACCGAAAGCCACATCCATATTGTCGATTGATAAAAGCGGCATTAAGTTATTTTTAGTGAACAGGTTTTAATTAAATAAAACTGTTAGTTTCTTAGATTGAAATGTTGTGCATTGAACTATATCATATATCCCTGTACTATATAGACTATAATAATTACTTTTTTACACCGGATGGCAATGGCTGCGGTGAAGTTGTTGGACCTTTCACTACCAGTTTTCCATCCTTTTCAATTTTCATACGATCAATAAATACTACCCGGTCATCGCCGGTGGCAGTAGTGCGGCCATGGTACACACAAAACATTTCTTTGCCATCGGGTGAGTACGTAATACTATTGTGCCCGGTGCCGGTTACAATGCCGCCTTTGTCTACATTCTTTGCAAGTATGGGGTTGTCATCCGACTTTACAAACGGCCCTAACGGATTGTTAGATGTAGCATAACCTACCGCATAATTTTTACCACCAAAGTAGTTGGCCGAGTACATAATGTAGTAAGTGCTTCCTTTTTTAAAAGTAACCGAGCCTTCCGTCCAGCGCCGGTTCACTTCTTTGCTGGTTACAGAAAGGCTTTCCCATTCGGCCTGTTTATCTTTCATAGTTACTGGCGGCCGCAGCAATAATACCGGCTCACCCAGTACGCCGCTGAAGTCTGGTTTCAATGCTACGCCATACACCCAGCTTTCTTCTATTTCTTTAAACCAGCCTTTGCTTTTAGCCCAGTCAGCCACTTCACTTTGCACCGGGTGTTTGTACGCACAGCGGGAATAGTAGAGATAACATTTTCCATTGGTATCGAATAACACATTTGCATCAATAATGGGATAGCCAGGATCGAAAACAGGTTGGTTTTGCAAATCAATAAATGGCCCGGTTGGCTTATCGGCCACGGCTACGCCAATGCGAAAATTTTCCATCTCTTTTGCCGGATTCACTTTCCACTGAGCACTGTAAAACAGGTAAAATTTTCCTTTTACCTGGTACACTTCCGGTGCCCAATAGGCGCCATCCCAGGCGGCGGTACTATCCGTCCAGCCGTTTTTGTTACTGGCCCAAAATACCTGGCCTTCGTTTTTCCAATGCACCAGGTCGGTAGATGAATAAGCAGCAAAACCATGCTGTACGCCACCAGTGCCGTACATGTAATATTGATCGCCTTTTACGTACAATACGTAAGGGTCGCCCAGTTTTACCGGCAGCGGATTTTGATACGTATTTTCTGTTGATTGTGCTGGTGGCTGGGCAATAGAACCTATGTTATTTTCTATCATAAAAATGATGATTAAAAGGGCTGCAATCTTTTTCATGAGGCTTGTAATTATGCTTTCTAAATGTAAGCACTCATACAGTGCATCAATAGCATTTTATATTTTCAAATGGCACTTGGTTATACTTCAATTATTTCCTCTATAGAGTAACATCATACAAAAGGAATGCAAAGCAGGATGGGAAAAATAATTGTGATACGTACATTTAGCCCTCAATTTGCTACCGCCATCATCCTTTCGGCACATTTTAAAAGCCATTCAATTCGTACGCATGTTACCAGTAAAATGTAAGCAGTTTTTATTCCTTCTTCTGCTTTGTATAGGATCAATAAAAATAGTTGCTGCAAACCCATACTATCCACTACTGATAGAAGAAGCAGCCGACAAGCAATACAACATTGCCGAAAGAGGTGCTATTGGCGACAGCACTACGCTTAATACTAAAAGCATACAAGCTACCATTGATGAATGTGCACAAGCAGGCGGTGGCACGGTAATGATTCCAAAAGGGATTTTTTTAAGTGGTGCACTGTTTTTAAAACCCGGCGTAAACCTGGAATTGCAGGAAGGTGCAGTATTAAGAGGCTCACAAAACATCAACGATTATCCAAAGATCAATACCCGTATTGAAGGCCATTTTGAACTGTGGCGGGCAGCTTTGCTAAATGGTGATCATGTAGATGGGCTGCACATTACGGGCAACGGCATATTGGATGGTAATGGCGAGCCTTTTTGGAAAGAATTTTATGGCCGGCGTAAGGCAGACCCTAAAACCACCAACCTAAGCGTTGAGCGGCCCCGGCTTACGTTCATCCGTGATTCGAAGAACGTGACCATTGACGGCATTACTTTTTTAAACTCCGGCTTTTGGAATCTGCATATTTATCGCTGCCAGCAGGTAACGGTTTCGCACTGCCGTTTTCAGGCGCCGTCGGGTGCTGTGCCCAACGATCATGCCCCTAGTTCAGACGGTATTGATGTCGATAGTTCGCAGGATATTACCATCAGGAATTGTTACTTCTCCGTGGGCGACGATGATATTGCTTTGAAAGGATCGAAAGGCCCGTTTGCGATGCAGGATCAGGATAGCCCGCCGGTAGAAAGAATTCATATTTACGACTGTGTGTTTGAAGCAGGTGGCGGCATTATGACCTGTGGAAGTGAAGCTACTATTGTACGGGATGTAGACATTAAACGCTGTACCACAAAAGGGCCAACCGTATTGCGTTTGAAGCTTCGGCCCGATACCCCGCAGCAGTATGAAAACATCAGCATTGAAGACATCACGATGGAAGGGAACAGTGCTATTTTTAGAATATCGCCCTGGACACAATATTTCGATCTGAAAGGGCAGGCACCTCCTAAAGCGCTAGTGCAAAATATTAAGATTAGCAAAGTACACGGCAGCGGTGGCTCATGGGGAGAAATCACTGGTCATGCACAAACCACCATTCAAAATATAGAAGTAAAAAAAGTAGACCTGCAGTTGAAAAGTGCTGACTTCAAACTGGGAAATGTGCAAGGCCTCCAGTTTAAAAAAGTGAAAGTGAATGGAAAGAAAACAGAGGCTCCGGCTACCAGCAAAACGCAGGCAGGCACTTAAAAAAAACAGCATTTTAACCAGCTACATTACAAAGCTTTAAATTCTTTTCTGTTAGCAGTAGCATTAATAGTGGTACATTGTAAGAATGTATAATGAAAATATTAACCAACCGGAAAACCTTTCTTCTACAGAATGGAGATTATTGCAATACCTGGCTACTATTAACGGAGCATTTTTAGTGGCGGATGTATTTGCAAGTTTTGAACAGGTAAGCGATATTGATATGCAAAATGTTTCACTTCGTTTTTACCGCCAGTTTAATCATCTTAAAGGTGCTGGCTATCTGTCTATTATTCCAATAGCACCCACTGCTATCACCATCAACACCCGTCCATTGTACCAGCTAAGTGCATTAGGGCACAAGGCTATGCAGCAAAATGGTATTCCGGCGGCATAATAATTTTCCTGAAGCTAAGTAGATGTGCCTGGTTTCATACCATTGCGCTTTTCAGGTATTAAAATATTAAGACACTTTGAAGCAGGCAAACCTGCTTCAAAGTGTCTTAATATCTCAGCATTATTGTAAGCAGTAAAGTGGATGCCACTAATTAAAAAAGGCCAATCTTGTAGAGCAGCCCTTTAGGAAAAATGTGAGTAAAACACAACGGTAAATAAACCCTGAACTGCTGCCAAAAAATACCAGGTAATAATAGTATTGCTGATAAAGCTGCTGGCTAAAAACAATTGTTCTTTGCTGAGCTTTGTAGCTACAAAAAGTTATTTTCAGGAACCTGCTATGGCTTTATTTCTTTCACCATTTCTACATGCGGTATTCCAATTTCTGTAAACGAATCGCCTATTACCTTGTAGCCTAGTTTTCTGTAAAAATTTGTTGCTACATCCCTGGCATGTGGGGTGATTTGGGTACCGCCACTTTGTTTTACCACCTCTTCTGCAAACTGTACAATCTGGCTGCCTATTCCACCGCCTTGCCATTTGTTTGATACAGCCATTTGCCGTAACTGGTATATGCCTTTTGCAATCTCTTCCAGCTGGCAGCAGCCAATAATTTCATCCTCTGCAAAAGCGGCAATTAAAATATTGTTCGCATCTCTTGCCAGGAATTCTTCTGAAAAGGTGAGACCCAAGGGTGCCCTCAATACTTCATCTCTCAATTGCACCATTTGCTGATATTCTCCGGATAGATAGGCTACCGTTTTGATAGTGATATTTTTTGCTGTTATTTTCTCCATGGTTATTTCTTTGGCCTATTTAATGGGCGTCGAAGTAAAATAGTTTTCAAATAAGGAGCAGCAAATTATATGGGCATTCCTTTCATTACTTGCGGCGATGGCAACAATTGAAACTGCACTACACTCATCCCCGGCATTAGCAACTGAACGCCTTCAATTTTCCGTTCGTGTAATGATGGGCCCGGGCTTTACTCATGGCGATTACCTTTCCTACATGCTAACATTCATCTTCTGGATTATCCTTTTTGTGTTGTGCTGGCCGTTGGCCATAGTAGCACTGGTGTTGTATCCAATCGTTTGGTTGCTTACCCTGCCATTCCGGTTAGTAGGCATTGCAGTAGATGGCGTATTTAGTTTGTTGAAGGCTTTGTTTATGCTGCCTGGCAAAATATTACGCATGGGGGCGTAAAGAAAATTGTTGTTGAACCCGCATCTACACAGAGGGTACACCCGTTTTATAACTAAATGAAAGCGGCGCTGGTGGTAAGGCACAGGGTGCAGCGAAAGCTAAAACGCAAAAAAAAACGGCAGGGGTAAAAATTGAAGTTGGCAACAGCATTGTGGCAACAAAAAAACCGTTGCCAGCGTACCGTTTCCCAGGTTGGCAACAGAGCCTGTTTAAAATAAAAACTGTTGCCAACCGTATATTTCTTCTACTGGGTTCATTTTAAAGATGATTTAGCCAGGCCAAATTTTTTGTTTTTTGTGTCGAGTAATAGTTTGTAGTGTAAGAAAAGTTTGTTGCCCGTCATGCCACCAATGCCCATCTTCATCATCTGTTCCACCTTAGCGCTACTGGCTCCTTCCATATAGCTGGCATGTCGAATGGGTATTCGCTGAAAAGCAATGTCTACACTGTCTTTAGTAGCAAGGGTATGGGCTATTAATACTTTGCCCCAGGACGATACCTCGTATTGAACCAGACTGGCATTTGGCATACTCAGTGCTTCCACCGTTTTTTTATCGGTCAGTAGTTCAAAGGCACTTGATCCAGTGTCGAAATACAGCAAAACTTTTTTGCCCTGGATGATGGAAGGCAACAGCACACTTCTGCCAGCATACACAAAATCTGATAATTGAAAAGAAGCCAGTGTACCCAATGAAATGTCCGGGGCTGTAATGATTTTCCTTTTTGGATAATCTATGATAACCATTCGGTTATCAATAAAATCGGTACCCAGCGTACCAATAATATCCATACTGTTTTTATCGGCCCAATTAATTGTAGAAGCATCAAATTGGCGAACAGTTATTTCTTTAGCCAGCACTGGCATGTCGCCTATTGCAAAACGGTAATTGTGTAAGCTATTTTCAGAGTCGGTCAATGCTACTACAGAGGGATATTTTGCCTGTATCGCTTTCAGTTTGTTTCCGTAGAACAATGAATAGGGTGAGCCTAGATCGAACTGCATATACAATTGGCGGGGGCAGTTGGGCAACCTTACTGGCAATAGCAAAGCGCTATAAGGCTCCCATTGGGCATGCAGGGTATCGCCCTTCCATACAAAGTTTATTTCGTAGCGGGTTGGTGGCAGGGTTAGTTCATTGGCTGGTATGCCAGGTATGGCTTGCCCTTTACAAACCGAATGACCAATAAATACCAATAATAGCAGCGGCAAAAAAGCGGGTCTTAAAATCTTCAGCATAGAATGTAGTGTCTTGTTTTTTTCAGGAAGCAAAACTACTGTTGACCCATAGGTGCTGGAGCCGGCATTGCCCCGACATTTGCCCGACATAAGCTGAAGATCAGGCAATTAGGCAGTAGCCGGAGTGGCATAATCCAACCTTTTCGTTTGGCTGAAAGTGTAAATAATAATGCCTGCGTTGATAAAGTACATGCCAAAAAAAGGAACGAGGTAGTGGATGGTAAACGACCGATGCCCGTACGCAACACAAATAATATTGTACATAAGCGTAAGTAACAGCAACAGGTGCAGGGCTATAGCCCAATAAATTTGTGTGCGAATAATAACCCTGGCAAAAACCTTAACCGCAGAAGGTCGCACTTTTCTTTTGCGTAAAAAATAAAGAGGCACCAGAAAATGAATGAAGGGAAGTACGAGATAACAAAAGCAGGAGAGGCAAAGCAGTTGTAGAAAATCCCGGTTTTCTTCTTCTTCGTTATGTAGTGCGGGCACCGCCGCTATAGGAGAGTCTATCTTTTCAGCTTCGTCAGGTGCTGTTGTAGATAGTTCTTCAAACGAAAGGCCTAGCCCGGTTGCCAGGGCTTTTAAGGTAAAGGGCCGTGGAGTCGTTTCGCCACTTTCAATTCTTTGAATGGTACGCACCGTAAGGTTGGCTGCTAATGCCAGTTCCTCCTGGGTTATGCCTTTCTGTTTTCTTGCTATTACTACCTTTTGGGCAAGCGTCATGTGGTATGAGCGGTATTCGTTATCAGCACACAAATGTAGGGTTAGGCACTAAAGAGCTGGTGAATAGTTACAGTCTTTGCAAAGGAGAAAAAACAAGCATCCATTGCTGACAGCACATACATTTTGCCAGCAGCACAACCCCGGACTTTACACATTACTGTCAGCTATTTTTTAGCTCTGCCAAAACCGTTTGCAGCGTATTCAATCCCCAGTGCTCGAAATATTTACCATCTCTTAGCCTAACGATATCTATAACATCTATCTTAATTTTTTTACCGGTAGGAGGGATGCCCATTAAGCTACCGGTATGGGTTCCCACGATTGCTTTCCTGGTGGTTACTTTATCGCCTTCTGCCAGCTGGTCGTAAATTTCAACAACCAAATCCGGGAAGGCAGGCCTTAAAATAGTATTGAAAGTATGCCACATGCCATCTGCACCATTGGCGTTAGGGGGTGCCGTTCGGTTAATGAAATCGCTGTGCATTATTTTGTTGAACGTAGTTAATATTCCTTGCTCAATTACTTCTTTATTAAATCGGATTACGATGGCTTTGTTGCTGTTTAGGTTGTTCATTGCAGGATGATAAATAGGATAGGTTTTGTAAGGCTACAAAGTAAAGTGCTGTGCATCATAACAGGAGCCAAATAAAACAGTGTATCCTTCGAGACCCTTCTGTAGCAACAAGTTGCTTTTCAATTTTTCAGATCTGATAATTTTTCTCCTCACAAAAACGCCGGTTTTTTGAAGTTATGAAATTGCTACAGTTATCCTTTTATCATCTTAGTAAAAAAGAAAAGCCTAATGCAAATCAATAAAAAAACAAAAACGAAAACTCTATCGGAAAAGTAGCTATAGCTGGTTGTCTATCACTAATTCCTGTTGCTCATTCCCTGCAATAGCAGAACTTTATCCACCCGAATGCCGTTATAGCAGGGTAAAATATGATGAAAGTAATTATAGCTGAAAAACCTTCCGTGGCCCGTTCTATTGCGGCGGTAATGGGGGCCAATCAAAAACGGGATGGATTTTTAGAGGGCAATGGATATACGGTTACCTGGGCCTTTGGACACCTCATAACCTTGTGCGAACCCGACCACTATGGCTGGACAAAATGGACAAAAGAAAGCCTGCCCATGGTGCCTGCAAAGTTTGATCTACAGCCTACCCGACGCTACGATCCCGCCACCAAAGAAAGCAAGGTTGACGCAGGTGTTACCAAGCAGTTAGCCGTTATAAAAGAATTATTTACCAACGCCAGCGAAATCATTGTGGCTACCGATGCCGGCCGGGAAGGCGAACTTATTTTTCGCTATATCTACGAACACCTGGGCATTCAAAAACCCTTTCGGCGCTTGTGGATTTCTTCGCTTACCGATAAGGCTATACAAGATGGGTTCAATGCCCTGGAAGATGGAAAAAAATACGACAACTTGTACTATGCCGCCAAGGGTAGAAGTGAGGCCGATTGGCTGGTGGGTATGAATGCTACCAGGGCTTTATCCATTGCTGCGGGGCAAAGTTTGTTTTCCATTGGACGGGTGCAAACGCCCACGCTGGCTATTTTATGCAGTCGTTTTCTGGAGAACAAAAATTTTCAACCGGAAGCTTACTATGTGTTGCGGATTGACCTGGAAAAAGGGGCCCAAACATTTGCCGCCTACGGCATAGAAAATTATAAGCAAAAGGAAAAAGCCGCAGCGGCATTACAGCAAGCACTTACGGTAGAAAAAGCCACGGTGCTATCGGTGGAAAAAAAGGAAGCCAGCGAAGCCCCGCCACTGTTGTACGACCTAACAACGCTGCAAAAGGAAGCCAATAAAAAATACGGCATCAGTGCCGATGATATCTTGAAAGCCGCTC
>CAXTDG010000040.1:0-14502 GCA_964242675.1 uncultured Chitinophagaceae bacterium | reverse complement strand
AAAAATTTAAAGTTTTTCCGACAATCACTGTTCTCCTGCCAACTGCCGACTCCTTTCTGCCGACTCCTGTATTTTTGCCCCATGAAGATTTTAATGGTATGCCTGGGAAACATTTGCCGGAGTCCACTGGCAGAGGGCATTCTGAAACACAAAGCAAAAGCTGCCGGACTTGATTGGCAGGTAGACAGTGCTGGTACCGGTAACTGGCATGTTGGTGAAGCGCCACACAAGCTGTCTCAGAAAGTAGCCAAGCTAAATGGGGTAGATATTTGTGAGCAAAAGGCCCGGCAATTTGCCAAAGAAGACATGCAGCGCTATGATTTGATATTGGCCATGGATAGCGATAACCTACAGGACATTCGCCAGATGAGTGGCAACCTCTGGGACCCCAAAAAAGTAGATTTGCTGCTGAACTACTCCTACGCCGGCGAGAACCGGGGCGTACCTGACCCCTGGTATGGCGGCGAGCCAGACTTTCATGAAGTATACAAAATGATAGACCATGCCTGCGACCGCATCATTGAAAAATACAGTAGTAACTAGTGAATGATTAAAAATTTTTAAATTCTCTTCCGGTCTTTCGGACTTCCCGACTTCCGGACTTTTATAAAATATGAGCAAAGCCTCTCTGCCGCAGGGCACCCGTGATTTTGGACCAGAAGTGGTTCGCAAACGGAATTACATTTTTAATACTATTCGTAGCGTATTTGAACTATACGGTTTTCAGCCGCTGGAAACACCAGCTATGGAAAACCTGGAAACACTAATGGGGAAATATGGTGAAGAAGGGGATAGGTTGATTTTCAAAATCCTGAACAATGGATTGGACAACGTAGCCAAAGCTGAGACGGTGTTGCAGGATTTTGAAAAAGTGATGGAAGGAAAAAATGTAAAAGGCATTACCGAACGGGCTCTTCGCTACGATCTTACCATTCCGTTTGCCCGTTATGTAGCTATGAATTACAACCAGTTGGCTATGCCGTTTAAGCGCTACCAAATGCAACCCGTATGGCGTGCCGACCGGCCACAACGAGGCCGCTACCGGGAATTTTATCAGTGCGATGCAGATGTGGTAGGCAGCACTTCTTTATGGAATGAAACAGAGTTGGCTTACATATACGCAACCGTTTTTCAAGAGTTGGGAATACCCGTAGAAATAAAAATTAATAGTCGTAAAATATTGGCTGCATTAGCTGATCTGTGCGGTGGCGCCGATAAGCTGACGGATATTACCATAGCCATAGATAAATTAGATAAAATTGGCCTGGATAAAGTAAAAGAAGAACTGCTACAACGTGGCTTAAATGAAGGCCAAGTAAGCATCATTGAAAACTACCTTACCCGAACCAACAGCAACGAAACAGAACTGGCCCGGATGAAGGATGTAATGCAGGGTAATTCAACAGGGTTGAAAGGAATTGAAGAAATTGAAACGGTGCTCAAGAGCTTTTCATTATCAACTATCAATTGTCAATTATCAATTGATTTCACTCTTGCCCGTGGCCTTAATTATTACACCGGAATCATTTTCGAAGTAAAAGCGATTGGTGTACAAATGGGTAGCATAGGCGGCGGTGGTCGCTACGATGATCTGACCGGTTTGTTTGGTGTGCCCAACGTACCGGGTGTAGGTATTTCCTTTGGTGTAGATCGGATTTATGATGTGATGGATGAAATGAAACTATTTCCGGAAACAGTACAAACAGGCACACAGGTTTTGTTTTTTAATTTGGGCGAAAACGAAAGCCAGAAAGCGTTTGAGCTAGTGCAGCAGCTACGCAGCCAGGGCATCCGTAGCGAATTGTATCCTGAAAAAGTTAAACTGGATAAGCAGTTTAAATACGCTGAAAAAAAGACCATTCCCTACGTAGTAATTTTAGGAACGCAGGAACTGGAAGGCAGCACTGTGAATGTAAAAGATATCCGTAAAGGTGAACAAATTTCGGTGCGGCAAACGGAATTAGCTCAATTCAAATTTTTGTAGTTTTTTCTAATCATCTTAAAGTGCAACAACCTAGGAATCTCTCAAAGTTGTTGCACTTTCTTTTTTCTTTCACAATTGCGGATATAACTTTTTTCATCAGCTAATATCAGAGATGTATAAAATTTTACCGCCATGAAAAAAGTAACTTTCTTATCCGCTGCTGCCTTGATAATGTTCGCTATAAGTAACACTGCTTTTGCACAACCCGGCGGTTACGGCCCCAATCGTAATCCACAACCAACTCCCGACTACCGCAAGCCAACTCCCGATTATCGTCAGGCACCTGTAGCACAGGCCCCGGTTATAATTATTGATGCCGATGGTCGCCGTAACAATGGTCGGGATTACAACTTCAACAATAGTGAAGCACAACAGGGCTTTGACCGTGGACAACGCAAACGCCTCGAACGTCGCTATGGTTTTGTACCGCCACTAGTAATGTTTGTGCCTGATCGTTTTGTAAACCGCTATGGCGATTATGTATCGCAAGCTGGACTGGTTTACCACCGTGGTAGGGATGGCTATTTTCACTTAGACAATCGCTACTACAACGACCGCTGGGACGACTATAGCTACAACGATAATCGCAATGATAGAAATGACCGCAACGACCGCCGCTGGAATGATAACCGCAGGTATTAATTGCAATGATCAACAGGCAATAAACAATTGGCAATTAAAAATGCAATTCGATTTGTCAATTCCAAAATCCATTATTTAATTGAAAAGGTATAAAAACCAAAAGCCGGATGAAATTTCATCCGGCTTTTTTGTATTAATTACTTCTCTGAATTTGCTTATTACCTATTGACAATTATTCTCATTAATAATCATTCGAAGGCTTTGTTTCCGGTTTCTTTTTATTATCCGGCATTACTGCTTTAGGTGGTGTTTTGCTTTTGCCAGTATCCTTTTTAGGCTGCTCTTTCTTAGGTTCTTCATCCCCAAACATGCTTTCATCTATCGTTGCTTTTTTAGCAATGGTATCACCTTCATTTCCGTCGCCACTTTCGTAGCCCGACGACATATCGCCATAGTCAGAAACTTCACCATTTCCATAATCTTCTGCCTGTGCATCGGGGCGACTCATGGCATTTATTCCTTGTACATAATCGTACACCACATTTTCCCGGTCAACAGCCGGTTTTATAAAGGCAGCTTCCTGATCAAAATCCATGGCTTTATCGGTATAAACAGCTTTCATAAAAGTACCACAGTTAGGTAGTGCTGCCTTACCACCCTGGCCTACGCCGGTGTTATTAAACCGAATCCAACGGTCATCGCAACCTACCCAGGTACCACATAAAATTTGTGGCGTGTAGCATATAAACCAGGCATCGCTATTATCATTGGTAGTTCCGGTTTTACAACCTGTTTCTGCCTTTACACCATAACTATTAAAATCTTTTGCCGTACCAAACTTAATAGCACCACCCATCATTTTGGCCATAGTATAAGCAGTTACTTCACTAATAACTTCTTTGTGCAGCGGAGTCACCTGCATAATTACGTTGCCATTGCGGTCTTCTATTCGGGTAATGAATTGCGGTTTGGTATTAAAACCCCGGCCAGCAAACATGGTGTACATCCACATCATTTCGTACAGGCTCAGGTCGCAGCTACCCAGCGCTATAGAAGGGTAGGGATGAATATCGTGTTGAACATTACAGGTTTTTAGAAACTCAACAAAACGTTTAGGGCCGATCTGTTTCATGAGGTAGGCCGCACAGCCATTGATAGAACGAGCCAGCGCTTGGTACATAGGCATACTACCACCCCGGCTTTCTCTGGCGGGTACCAAACCAAATCCGGGGAAATATTGGGCAGCAGCGGACAGCGGCGTTTCAGGCGTAAAGCCTGCTTCCTCCATAGCTTGAGTATACAGCATAGGCTTAATAGTAGAACCTACCTGCCGGGTTGCCGTTACGTTTACGTGGTCAAACTTGAACGTTTTATAATCAATGCCACCCACCCAGGCTTTTACAATACCACTTACAGGGTCCATAGCCATGAAACCGCTTTGCAAAAACTGGCGACAATATTTTATGGAATCCAATGGTGTAAGAGTAGTATCCTTTTGCTTGTCTTTGTTCCAGGCAAAAATTTTCATCTTCGTTTTTTCGTCGAAGGTCTTGCGGTTGTCGGCATCGCTCATGCCATCGTCTTTCTGGTCTTTCCAGCGGTCGGTTTCTTTAATATACTGCTCCAGCTTGGCTTCGTGGCCCTTCCAAACAGAGCCGCTACGTACATTACCCTGACTATTAAGAATGCGTTGTTTTTCGGGCATGTTTTTATCCAGCGATTCTTCACCGTATTTCTGCATCTGTGGGTTGATGGTGGTATAAATCCGCAGACCATCCCGGTAGATATCCCAGGCATCACCATTCGGTTTTTTCTTATCCTTCAGCAGTTTGCGTACTTCATCTTTCAGCACATTTTCCCGGAAATAAGGAGCAATACCCTGGCTCTGATCCAGCTTTTTATATTTCAACGGAATGGGCTTTGCTTTTAGGCTAGCAGCTTCGCCGGCACCCAGTTTTTCATTGCGTACCATTTGGTCGAGTACCGTATTACGCCGATCAGTAGCGGCCTGCATGTGGCGGCGAGGATTGAACTGCGTATTACCTTTCAGCATACCTACCAGCACTGCTGCTTCATCTACCGTTAGCTTGCCCGGTTCTTTCTGAAAAAACGTACGGGCTGCATTGCGGATGCCATACACGTTATCGCCAAACGGAACGGTATTGAGGTAAGAATCAATGATCTCATCTTTGGTAAAATTGCGTTCCAGTTTTACCGCAATAATCCATTCTTTGAACTTTTGCATGGCACGGGTCACCTTGTTTGTAGAGCGCTGCCCGCCAAACAAGTTAAGTGCCAACTGCTGGGTAATGGTACTACCACCGCCTTCTTTGCCCATAAAAAATACAGCACGGGCTACCGACTTTCCGTCAATACCAGAGTGCTCGTAAAAGCGTTCGTCTTCTGTAGAAATGAGGGCATTAATAACATTAGGCGAAATGTCTTTCAGTGGTACAGGGCTACGGTCTTCCAGATAATATTTACCCATTAGGGTGCCATCGTCGGCATACGCTTCGGAGGCAATGGAGGCAGAAGGATTTTGCAGATCATCAATGGAAGGCATAGGGCCAAACACCTCGTAATTGATGAGCGTAATGAATACCACAACAGCGATGATTCCAACAAAGGTGATCCGCCATAATATTTTTACAGCTCTTTTCATATATAGAGTTGACTTTTTGAAAAATGTATTGCGAAGCTAACGGGTTTTTTGACAGTAGTAAATGGGCAGGCAGTGGACAGGGTATTGTGAATGGAAGATGCGGTGAAAATGTAACCGAAGAGGTAAGGCAGGATAGAAAACTATTGCGAAAATTTAACCAACTCGGGGGAAACTAGTAAAAAGTTACTGCTTTTTACTAGCCGTAACTAGAATGAACCTTTATTAAAAAAGTTGGCAACACTTCTGCTTTTTTAAGACAACTGTTGCCAACGTTGGCAACACGTTCGTGGCAACAGAAAAATCGTTGCCACCAATACTGTTGACACATTTGAAAAATTAGTTTGCAATAAGTAGCAGATTGAAAGGTGTCTTATGTACAATTCAATATTCTACGGTTATCAATAGAGAAGAAAACCATCACCCAAGACATACCTTTGAGTTATGCGTAGATTACTGGTGACCTGGAATAGCCTGAAAATGGCGCTGGATGAATTGCGGGTAAATAAACTGCGAACTTTTCTGAGCCTGTTTGGGGTAACGATTGGTATTTTTTGCATTATTGGTGTAATGGCAGTGGTGCAAAGCCTAGAAAAATTTATTAATGATGGGCTAAAATCACTAGGTAGCAATACCGTGTACGTACAAAAATGGCCCTGGGGCGGCGGCTCTGATTTTCCTCGCTGGAAATATTTTAAGCGACCCGATCCCGAATATACCGAACTGCGGCCAGTGAAAGAGCGCAGCCATTATGCTGATGCGGCGGCGTTTATTTTGTTCAACCAGAGCAATGTCGATTATGAAAATAATGTACTGCAAAGTGTGACCTGGTACGGCGTTACGGAAGATTTTAATGCTATCCAGGAAGTAACAGTACTGGATGGAAGATATATTTCTTCGTCAGAATTTCAGCAAGGAAGTAATGTGGTTGTGATGGGCTACTCCAATGCCGAAAAGCTGTACGGTAGTGCAGAAAGTGCGGTAGGAAAAGAGGTAGAATTGGCTGGAAGAAAGGCTCACATCATAGGCGTGACGAAGAAAAAAGGCCAAAGCTTTATTGGAGGTGGTTGGGATTTTGATAATATCATCATTGTACCATTCAACTACTGCCGACAGGTAGTAAACGAACATACCGCAGGCCGGTTTATGATGGTGAAAGGCAAGCCAGGCATTGGCGTGCAAGACCTGAAAGATGAACTGAAAGGAGTGATGCGAAGCGTACGAAAACTGAACCCACAGGAAGAAGACAATTTTGCGCTAAATGATATTACCTCCGGTAGCCAGGAACTGGAATCTGTATTTGGCAGTGTGAACCTGGGCGGACTAATTATCGGCGGCTTCAGCCTGATAGTGGGGCTATTTGGTATAGCCAACATTATGTTCGTAACCGTACGAGAGCGAACCTCTCAAATTGGATTAAAAAAAGCTATTGGTGCCAAACGAAGTACTATCCTCACCGAGTTTCTAATGGAGTCTTCTTTCCTATGCCTACTAGGTGGATTAGTAGGATTGGCGCTGGTTTACCTGATTACATTGGCATTAAGTAGCGTATTGCCATTCCCCATTTTTATTTCCTTAAAAATTGTAGCTATTGCGGTTGCCATCAGTATTTCTGTGGGCTTAATGGCTGGTATCATCCCCGCCTGGAGTGCCGCCAAGATGGACCCGGTGGTAGCGATTAGAAGTAAATAGGTGAATGGTGAGTGGTCAATGATTATTGCAGAAGTAAGATTCGTGATTGAAATTACTTTTGCTGGATGCCTTACCTGCTTATAAATATTGAAATAAAAAACGGGAGCTAAACTTCAAAATGTCTGAGCCATTGACCATTGACCATTCACCATTCACGATATTGGCCATCGAATCCAGTTGCGATGAAACAGCGGCGGCGGTTTGCCGGGGCGGAAAGATTTTATCCAATTTTATTGCTACGCAAAAAGTGCATGAGCAGTATGGCGGCGTGGTACCAGAACTGGCCAGCCGTGCACACATGCAAAACATTTTACCCGTGGTAGATACCGCTTTAAAAAATGCAGGCGTTGCGTTAAGTGAAATTGATGCCATCGCTTTTACGCAATCACCGGGGTTGGTGGGAGCACTGCTGGTAGGTTCTGGTTTTGCCAAAAGCCTGGCGCTGGCGTTGGGTAAACCACTGATAGCCGTACACCATATGCAAGCACATGTATTAGCTAATCTAATCCATGAAGTCCGTCCACAATTTCCCTTCTTATGCCTAACGGTAAGTGGCGGTCATACACAAATTGTGGAGTGCCGTTCGCCGTATGAAATGCGGGTGATCGGGCATACATTGGACGATGCGGCAGGTGAAGCTTTTGACAAATCGGCCAAGCTGCTGGGGCTGCCTTATCCCGGTGGGCCATTGATAGATAAGTATGCAAAATTGGGCGATGCCAAACGCTTCAAATTTCCGGAACCACAAATTCCCGAATTGAATTTTAGTTTCAGTGGATTAAAAACAGCGATCCTCTATTTCATCAAGGAAAACGTAGCAAAGAATCCGGATTTTATTGAGCAAAATCTGAACGATATCTGTGGTTCTATTCAGCAGCGGATTGTTTCTATTCTACTGAATAAGTTGCAAAAGGCGGCGGTACAAACGGGCATTAATCAAGTATGTATTGCCGGTGGTGTAAGTGCCAACAGCGGCCTGCGAAACGGACTGACTGCACTGGGCGAAAAGCTGGGCTGGCAAACGTTTATACCTGCTTTTGAATACTGCACGGATAACGCAGCCATGATTGCAATAACCGGCTACTACAAATACTTACATGGTGATTTTGCAGAATTGAATGTAGATGTTGCCGCACGGGCGGAATGGTAAGTCCTCACCCTCTGGCTCCCTCTCCGCCCGGAGAGGGAATGCGTCTGTGCAGCTTCGCTGATATTTTTGAATCAACTTTTTTGATTGTTTACTTCTCAAACATTTTGGTTTGGCTAATTCCTATTTCCAGTTCAAGCAATTCACAATTCAGCAGGATAAGTGTGCTATGAAAGTAACCACGGATGGTTGCTTGTTTGGTGCAATTGTAGCGAAGGAAATAAGTAAAGAAGAAAGCTGTAAAGGATTAGATATTGGTGCCGGTACCGGATTGCTTTCGCTGATGGTGGCACAGGAAAATAAGGAAGCTGTTATTGATGCAGTCGAGATAGATAAAGCTGCCGCAGAGCAGGCAAAGGAAAATGTAGCCGCATCGCCATGGAACAGTAAAATCAACGTTTTGCAAAGCGATATTGTAGACTATCAGTCTACGGAATTATATGATGTAATTATTAGCAATCCACCCTTTTACGAAAAGCAATTAGCCAGCCCTAATGAAGGTAGAAAGCTGGCGCACCATAGCAGTGAATTAAGCCTGCAACAACTATTTCAGCAAGTGAAGAAGCTGCTGAAAGCAGATGGAAAGTTTTACGTAATGCTGCCGTTTTATCGAAGGGAAGAAATGATTGCTACTGCAAAAAATAATGAGCTGTTTGTAGAAAAGCAGTGGCTGGTAAAACAAACACCAAAGCATCTTTTTTTCAGAACGATATTTTGTTTTGGAGATAAAGAAACAGACGAAAAAGCAGTGGAACTAATTATTAAAGATGAACAACAGCAGTATACAGATGCTTTTATAAAACTGCTACAACCGTTTTATCTACACTTATAAATCCTCCAGACCTGCATACTCTTTCATATAAGCATAAGTATCTGTAAGGTTTCCTTTTTTTACAATTGTAGCCCGCTGAATAATTGCTGAATATGGCTTTTCAATATCATCCAGAATAAACTTGATTAGTTGCTCTCCAAAGTAGCGGCTGGCATCACGGGGCAGTTCGTTGGGTAGGTTGCCTACGGCCATTACGTCTATGCTGTTAGGTAGGTAAGGGGCGGTTTTTCCCAGTGTGTTTTTATCGACGCCGTACACAGGGTGTTCAATGGTTTGGTCGCCGAGGTTGATGGGGATAGAGCCAAACATATCGTCGGTAATATCGGCAATGGTTTGGATGGTAAAGCCGGGCTGCTGCACCTGTTGCCGTTCGAACAGGCGGGGAATCGCTTCGTCCCAATACACGCCGTTCATTAAAATATCGGTGCAATGTGTGTAGGGCAAAAAGCGGCTCCGGTATTCCTGTGGGTGGGTATGAAAATGATCCCGTTTGTAGGTTTTGGTTTCTTTGTGCGTATATAGGTCAGCACCTTTTAGTTGAACATACACCGGATAGTCAAATTGCCGCTCTACGTATTCATCCGGTTCCACTTCGGTTACGCCCATCAGGTTCATTACCTCTATCACGCCGTGGGCTACCCTGCCGCTGCCAGTTACCGCTATTTTAATGTTTGGCAATTTTAATCCAAAATAGGTGTGAATCAATTGTCGGTAATCTTTGCTTTGGTGTACTCTGCCCAACTTAAAAGTGCCGGTGCGATTGCCATACGCCATCATGCCATTATGGGCACCCACAATACCGGCAAAAAATCCAAAACCAATAATGCGTTGCCCGTCTGCATGTTCCAGGCACTCGTAGTCAATGAGTGTAATGCCTTTTTCGATGACAGCCTTTAGCATGGACTGGTTGTGTGGTTGTAGCTTTTTGGTATGGCTGAAAAACAAATAAGTTTTATCAAGTAAAAGTTGGTCTGCCGGTACTTCTTTTATACCAAGCAGTACGTCGCAATCTTCTAAACTATTAACCACCTGGACCCCGGCTCTTTTATACTCCGCATCGGTGTAGCAACGGTTGGCGCTGCTTTCAGCAACTATTTGCCAGCCAGGCCGGTTGCTATGCAGCCAGCGGCACTGTGAGGGGATAAGGGCTACCCGGTTGTCGGCAGGGGTTTTACCTTCTTTTATTAATCCGATTTTCATAGGCAAATGCAAAGCGGCAAGGTAGGTAGATGCAGGCCGTATAGCTGCTAACATTTCATTATTTTCGAAGTGCACAGGCCAGATACAACCTTCTACTCGCCGGAACAATATTTACAATATCTCGATACTGTTACTACCTTATCCGATAGTGAAAAACTGCAGATCCGCAGTGCTGTGCAGAATGAAATTGATTATAAGGAAAACGAAAAAGAAAGCTGGTTGGATGGGCATCTGTTCTACATTTTTTTAGTCATTATAGCTATAGGTTTTATTGGGCGTATTTGGTACGAAATTCAAGAAAGGAAGAAGCTAGCGCAAAGGAGATTGTCGCAACCTGTAAATATTTCCGAAAGTCATTTTTTATACAAGGGATGCGACTTGGAGTTTGATGAAGTAACTATCGAAATTATCCTGCTGAAATACAATGCTTTTTACCGGGAATTAGAGAAGCCAGCACAAAAGGTTTTTATGCAAAAATTACATGCCTTTATGCAGGGTAAACAGTTTTGGATGCAGGGCGAAGATTGTTATCGGGAAATGCCCATATTGTTATCAGCTACGGCTACCCAATTAGGATTTGGTTTTCCAACTTTTCACCTGAATAATTATCCCAATATTGTTATTCGGCCACAAGCTTATATTGCATACGAACCGTTGCGAGTACTCACCGGAAATGTGCAGGGAAACACCATTACGATTAGTTGGGAACATTTTTTAAAAGACACCCTGGACCCGGATGATGGTAACAATGTAGGCCTGCTCGAAATGGCCCATGCTTTTGCTATGCAGATGTTGTATACACCATCTAAATTGTATAAGCAGAGTGCTGAACTGTTGCGGGATTTTTATGTAAAACTGGCGGAATTCATTTACTTGGAAAAGCAACAGGCATCTTCGCTATTCGATGCTTACTCTCTACAAAATGCGGATGAGTGTTGGGCAAAATGTATTGAACTGTTTTTCGAAAAGCCAGAGGAAATGAGATACTATTATCCTCAATTGTATAAAGGGGTAAGAATGGTTTTGAACCAGTAGATTTTGATATCTTTTACCGTAGGGTTTTTCGGTTCTCTAACCCGGTGGGCTCACTGGCTTCTTTGTGTCAGTAAAGCCTAATAGATAGATCACAGACGAACGGTGCCAACGCCGCATAAGCCCAATGGATAAATCATAGCTTGGCTCAAAAAGAAAACGGTAAAAAGAATGCCACCCGTGATGTGAAAAACAGCAATAATGAATTGTAAGAAAGAGGTTGAGCAAGACGCTTCCAGCATTAATTTTTGGGTGTGAACTACACGAATTCAAACACCGTTATTTCTGGTAGAATACCTACCCGGCCAGGGTAGCCGATGAAGCCAAATCCGGGATTGACATATAGCTTTTGATTGTCCATTTCGTACAAGCCATCCCATTGCTTGTATACCCATTGCACCGGGCTCCATTTTATGGCCGGGGTGTATAGGCCAAATTGCATTCCATGCGTATGGCCGCTTAGCATCAGGTCTACATCTTTGTATTTGGTATTTACTTCTTTATCCCAGTGGCTGGGGTCGTGGCTCATTAGTATTTTGAAGGGGTATTGCTCGGCACCAGCGTAGGCTTTTGCCATATCGCCATAGGTTTGGAAGTTGCGTTTGCCAGCAATGTTTTGTACACCAATCAAGGCTATTTTTTCGCCTGCCCGTTCCAGTGCTACGTGTTCATCTAGCAGTAGCCGCCAGCCGAGCTGGCCGTGAATTTCTTTTACGTGTTGCAGGTTGGCTTCTTTTTCTTTTAGTTTTTCTCCGGTTGCGTTTGCCCCATAGTAGTAGTCGCCATAATCATGGTTGCCCAGGGTGCTAAATACACCCATTGGTGCTTTCACCTGTTTAAACACATCTATATAATCCAGCATCTCAATAGACCGGTCGTTTACAATATCGCCGGTAAAAAGTACCAGGTCGGCTTTTTGAGCATTAATAATATCAACCCCATGCTGCACCGCTTTTTTGTTCATGAAGCTGCCACTATGCACATCACTAAACTGCACAATGCGTAGGCCTTTAAAAGCTTGGGGAAGGTTGGCAAACGATAGCTGTACTTTTTTTACCTGGTAATTGTACTGATTACGAAAACCACCTAACAGTGTTCCTAAAAAAGCACCGCCGACACCTAGCCCCAGCCAACTCATAAAAGTGCTGCGGCTGATGGCATTTTCGCTGGAAGTCATTTCTTCGCCTTCAGTATTTTTAAAGAAAAGCTTACTGGTAATCCATTGCAACAGCCGGCGTACATCATCCATTAAAAAGAAAGCACAGGCTACCAGCTTGGCCAGGTAAATACCAACCACAATGGCGAAAATATAGGTACGAACCGGCCGCTGCCAGTTTTCGTAATGGATATAGGGAAGCAGCGCCACGAAGAGAAAAGAGAACCCGGAAAAAATCCAGTAGGTAGTAAAAATAATGCTGCGGGTTTT
Organism: uncultured Chitinophagaceae bacterium; assembly: GCA_964242675.1. GTDB lineage: Bacteria > Bacteroidota > Bacteroidia > Chitinophagales > Chitinophagaceae > JAZKFT01. The sequence continues at coordinate 1,948 of CAXTDG010000040.1, read as the reverse complement.
GGAAGAGGCATTGCTACTAACCTGCCGGATGGCCACGAACACATAAAAATCCAGCAGTAGCATAATGAGCAGCACGACGATTGACCCGGAAAACCTACGCATAAGGAAAACGTTTGAAGCGGTGAATATCGGAGTGATAACACGAACAGACGCAAGGCGGTTTAAAGTTTAAGGTTTAAAGTTTGAGGTTCAGCTATTTAAGTATGCTTATCTGAAACGAAAAGCCCCCATTTTAGTGATCCCGCTTCAGCTTGAAGAAAAGTGGAAATGAAGAACATTAAACCTTAAACTTTTGACTTTAAACTCTTTTCCTCCCCCGGCGTTCTTTTCTTTGTAATCACATCTTTATGAAACTTACGTACTACGGCCAAAGCACTGTTTTGATAGAAGCAGGCGGGCAAAAAATTCTTTTCGATCCATTTATTACGCCTAACCCAAAGGCAAAAGACATTGACATTACCACCATTCAGGCCGACTTCATTTTTGTGACGCATGGCCATGGCGACCATGTGGCCGACCTGGTGGTGCTGGCAAAAAGCACTGGAGCAACAGTAGTGGCTTTGCCCGAACTGATTGGCTGGGCAAAAAAGCAAGGTGTTGAAAAAACAGCACCGGTAAATATTGGCGGTACTTACAAAGCACCATTTGGCTGGGCAAAATGTGTGGTGGCTACGCACTCCAGCGGTCTGCCCGATGGTAGCTACGGAGCAGTGCCGGTTGGCTATATTTTTCATACGCCAGAAGGCGATTTTTACTTTGCAGGCGATACCGGCCTTACGTTGGATATGCAACTGATTCCCCGTTGGATAAAAACCGACTACGCCATTTTGCCGATAGGCGATAACTATACCATGGGCTATGAGGATGCTGCCATTGCAGCTGAATTTGTACAAACTAAAAAGGTAGTAGGTGTGCATTACGATACCTTCCCGGTGATAGAAATAGACCACGAAGCGGCTCGTAAAGCTTTTACAGATAAAGGAATTGAACTACTATTGCCGCAAATAGGGGAGACGATAGAGGTCTAAAGTTTAAAGTTTAAGGTTTAAAGTTGTGCGGTTCGGTTTTGCAGAAGAAAATGTAAATGACGAAACAACTTGAAATTGCTTTAGGATGATTGAAATTAAGAACCTTAAACTTTACACCTTAAACTTTAAACTGTATTTCAAGAAACGATGGGAAAGACAATCGGCATAGCGAATCAGAAAGGAGGTGTAGGAAAAACAACCACAGCTATTAACCTGGCGGCAGCACTGGCTGTTCTGGAGTTTAAAACGCTGCTGGTAGATGCCGATCCGCAGGCCAATAGCACTACCGGTACGGGTTTCAACCTGAACCAGATAAAACTGAGCCTGTACGATTGCATGGTGAATGGTACAGCCGTGGCCGATGTAGCGCTGCAATCAGAAATTCCAAATCTGTACGTTGTGCCTTCTCATATTGACCTGGTAGGGGCCGAAATAGAAATGATCAACTACCCGGAAAGGGAAAAAGTACTCAAGAAAATTCTTGAGCCGATAAAAAAGGATTACGAATTCATTATTATAGATTGTTCGCCTTCTTTGGGATTGATAACCGTAAATAGCCTCGTAGCTGCTGATGCGGTGATTGTGCCGGTGCAAACCGAGTTTTTTGCACTGGAAGGGTTGGGCAAATTGCTGAATACCATCAAAATTGTACAGAACCGTTTGAACCCTGCCCTCAAAATTGAAGGCATTTTAATGACAATGTACGATAGCCGCCTGCGTCTTTGCAATCAGGTAGTGAGCGAAGTGCGCCACCATTTTGAAGAATTGGTTTTCAATACTATTATCCATCGTAATACCCGGCTCAGCGAAGCCCCAAGTGTAGGCAAACCCGTCATTTTGTACGACTCCGACAGCAAGGGTTCAGTGAACTACCTGAACCTGGCAAAGGAGATTTTACAGAAAAATAATCTGACAAGGAT
>CAXTDG010000039.1:0-14857 GCA_964242675.1 uncultured Chitinophagaceae bacterium | reverse complement strand
GTTGGCGATAGTTTGCAAATTACCGCAGGCGGGTACAGACCTTATTTATTTATCGTGACCGACCAGCCGCAACCAACCATTACACTAAATTTAGCAGGCGCAGATACTACACTGGTGAACTACCTGGCGGTGCCCGTGCAGCGTATCTACACAACTGTACCCCGCAACCTTAGCCTGTCCTCCAGCGATGCGGTATACTCAAAAGACATTTTGAAAAACCCTGTAGTGTCTTATCGAAATGCTTTATCGGGTAGGCTAAATGGATTGTACACGTTGCAAGCTGCCGGTACACCGGGAAATGACGGTGCTAGTTTAAGCCTTCGAGGCCGTACTCCGATAACAATTATTGATGGCGTGGTAGCACCGCTTACCACTTTCGATCTGGAGGAAATTGAATCCATCACCGTTCAGAGAGATGCCCTGGGTACGGCTATGCTGGGCGTACGGGGTTCACCGGGTGCTATCATTATTACCACCAAAAAAGGGCAGGAAGGCAAACAACAGATTTCCTTTACAGCGCAAACGGCCATTCAAAAATCGCTGGGTTTCCCCAAAACACTAAATGCCTACGACTATGCCCGCCTGCGAAACCAGGCACTGCAGAATGATGGGGTAGATAGTGCTAACTCCGGTTTGTACTATACCAACACGGCTTTGGAAGCTTACCGTACCGGCAGCGACCCCTACAATTATCCTAATACTGATTACCTGTCCACTGTTACCAATAAAACTTCTATGCTCAGCCGTTATACGCTCAGCACCGGCGGTGGCAATCGCTTTGCCCGTTACTACGTATCACTAGAGCACCTGAACCAGGGCGGGTTTTTCAAAACTGCTGACAGCAACACCTACAACACCAATAACACTTTCAAAACGTATGTGATCCGTTCCAATGTCGACATCAATATTACCAGTAAACTGAGTGGGGGTATATACTTGCTGGGTCGTATTTTAAGTGGCAATGAACCCGGAGTATCGGGTATACCAGGAGGAAATTCTACCACCGCTGTTATCATCAATAATATTCTGAATACGCCTGCCAATGCTTACCCTATTCGCAATGCCAATGGCTCGTTTGGAGGCAACCAGCTATACCAGAATAATGTACTGGCCCAAACCGTTAACTCCGGCTACCGCCAAACGTATAAAAGGGATGTGCTGGTAAATATTTACCTGAAGCGTACGCTGGATGAAGTGACCCCCGGCCTTTGGATGCAGGCAAAAGCGAGTTACTATTCCACCTTATCCGAAACCAACTACCGGGATAAAAGCTTTGCCGTTTATCAGGCAGGAGCTGGTGGCACCTACAGCCAGTTTGGAACCAACGGTTCGCAGGTAAACAGCAATGGTATAGACTACCAGAACCGAAGCGATTATGAAGAGTTCAGCGTAGGATACAATCATACCTTCAATAAAGTACATGGCATTAATGCTTTGATAATGGCCAACCGGGATAATAGCCCCAGCGGTACAACTGCACAAATACCCTCTTATCAGATTGTTGGTCAGTTGGGGTCAGGATTTTCTCAATTACTGCCTTACACTATTGTGGGTACTTCGGGCCGGATATCGTACAACTATGCTGGTAAATACATAGCGGAGATAGCCTACGGAGCCAACGGCAGTAACCGCTACCCCGATGGTGGCCGCACCAAAATCGGTTTCTTTCCTTCTTTTGGCCTCGGCTGGAATGTAGAGCAGGAAGGTTTCATGAAAGCACTGACAGGGCTTACCCGCCTGAAACTGTATGGCTCTTTTGGTAAAACCGGCAACGACAACCCCGGCTACTTTGTGTACTATCCGCAGTATGGTTACACCAACGTGTACTCTTTCGGTACCACTTACACCAATGCTACTGGTATTGCCGAGTCTTATTTACCCAACCGCAATATTGCTCCTGAAAAAGCTACTAAGCTGAATTTGGGTATCGACGGTGCTGTGCTGAATAACAAACTGAGTTTCTCGGTAGAGTATTTCCGCAATAAATATTACAACCTGCTGATGCAACGTGGACAAAGCGGCTCTCTTATAGGCAACACGTATCCTTTGGAAAATATTGGCCGCAACCGCTATACCGGTTGGGAAGGGCGACTGGGCTGGCAGCAAAGCATTGGCAAGCTCCAGTACTTTCTTTCTGCCAACGCTTCTACGCTACAAACCAAGGTGCTGTATATGGATGAAGTGGCTCGCCCTAACAGCTATAGTCAGCTTACCGGGCAGCCAGCGGGCCAGGTGCTGGGTTATCAGGCTGATGGGCTATTCCAGTCAGCAGCAGACATTGCCAACAGTGCTGTGCCGCAAGGCTACCGGGCACAACCGGGCGACATTAAGTATAAAGATTTGAACGGCGATAAGGTGATCGATTATAAAGATCTTTCGGGTATATACACTACCAAGCCACTGGTATACTATGGTATCACCGCAGGTATTAGTTACAAAGGCTTCGACATTAGTGCCTTGCTGCAAGGGGTAGAAAACCGCAATATATATTTGGGTGGAAGCGGGTTCTTTTCTTACCAAAATAATGGCACTGGCCAGGCGTACAGTACTGCACTAAACAGTTGGACACCGGCTACAGCTGCCACTGCTACCCAGCCCCGCCTTAGCTATGGCGAAAACACCAATAATAACGCCGTATCAACCTTCTGGGTAAAATCGGGGGACTATTTCCGGCTGCGAAATGCAGAGATTGGTTATTCATTACCTGCCGCTCTTATTGGTAAAATAAAGCTGCAAACGGTACGGGTATTCATCAATGGATATAACCTTTTTACCCATACTGCCGCCGACCTGAATGGCCGGGACCCAGAGTCGTATTTTAATATTTACCCCATTCAGAAACTATACAATTTCGGTATCAACGTAAAATTCTAAGCTTGCCTGAACATGAAAAAAATAACTTCTTTACTACTGATAACAGGTGCCGGGTTGCTGGTACTAATGGGGGCCGGATGCCGTAAATACGAAACGGAACCCAAAGAGTTTTTGAACGTTGGGATCGTATTTGATTCCGTGGACCAGAATGCTACGTTCGCTGGGTATGAACTGAACAGTATATATACCAACCTGCCAAACGGTTTCGACCAGATTAGCGGCGACTTTCTGGACGATGGAGCCGGTGAGGCTGTTCCTTCCCGTTACAATACACCAGTGGCTAATTATTACCGGGGTACAGTTAGCGTTACCAACAACCCCGACCCTTACTGGGCCAATAGCTACACCGGTATTCGCAGAGCTAATATTTTTCTGAAAAATATAGACCGGGTGCCTACGGTTACTGGCACAGTGCTAAATAAGCGCTACTGGAGGGCTGAAGCCCGCTGGCTACGAGCCTTTTTCTATTGGGAGTTGCTAAAACGCTATGGTGGTGTACCCCTGTTGGGCGATACGCTGCTGACGCTGGATAGCGACATCCGGTTTCCCAGAGCCACTTTTGCCCAAACAGCAGATTATATTGTGAATGAGTGTATTGCTGTAAAGGATAGTCTGCGGGCTGATCCGCTTGCCTCCGGCGATTTTGGCCGGGTAAGCAAGGCTGCTGCCGTAGCCCTGAAGATGCGGGTGCTACTATACGCTGCTAGTCCGCTGTTCAACGGGGGTGGCTTTGAAAGTGATGCTACTAAAAAAGCCCTGACCGGCTATCCTAGTTACGATGCCACCCGCTGGCAACGGGTGATAGACGCTTATACTGAATTTACTACCACCAGCCCTTATTTTGCCGTAACTGCTACCGGTACGCCTACTGCTTTCACCGCTATTTTTCTGAACCGGCAAACAACGGAGATGATTTTCTCCCAACAGATTGCGGGCAACTATTCGCTGGAAATTTCGCAGTCGCCGGTAAGCTATGTGGTCGCCAACAATCGTAGCCTGGGCTATACCAGCCCTACACAGAACTTTGTAGATTCATTCCCCATGCTGTCAGGGCTTTCCATCAATGCCGCTGGCTCTGGTTATAATCCCAATAATCCTTATTTGAATCGTGACCCCCGGCTGGCCGCTACGGTGTTTTACAATGGCTCCCGCTGGCTGAACGACACAGTAAGAACGTTTGAAGGTGGCAAGGATAAACCGAACAATGCAGGGATAGCACCTATACAAACCCGTACCGGCTACTACCTGCGGAAGTTCCTTGGCAATTTTGCCAACAGTACTTCGTACGCTACCAACCAAACCCGCAACTTCCCCTACTTCCGCTATGCCGAAATAGTGCTGAACTACGCTGAAGCGTTAAACGAAGTGGGCCGTGTAGAAGATGCGGTTGTGCAAATCAATCGCCTGCGGACCAGGGCTGGTATTACTGCCGGTACGCCTGCCCGTTATGGTATTAAAACTGGTATTAACCAGGCTGAAATGCGAAGCGTTATCCAAAATGAACGCCGGTTAGAACTAGCTTTTGAAGAACACCGTTTCTGGGACATCCGCCGCTGGAAAATAGCACCGCAGGTGTTGGGCAATGTTGTTTTAAATGGGGTAAAAATTACGGGTACAAACACCAGTGCCACATATCAGGTAATCCCGGTAGCCAATGCCTTTTGGTACGACCGGTTGTACCACATGCCCATCCCTTACGATGAAATCACCAAAAACACCAACCTGATTCAGAACGAGGGCTGGTAAGCTTTCGGGAAGAATAAAAGCAAAATAATTCATCTCGCCCCGGTTCTAGTCGTCACAAACCGGATATAGCGTAACGATAAAAAAGCCAAAACAAAGTGATTATGAAAAAACTATTGAGCCTGCTGCTGATGCTGCTCTTTGTGGGCATCATGCAAAGCGGAGCACAAACCGGCGGAAGAAAAATAAGCGGTGTAGTGGTGGATAGTATAGGCGAAGCAGTAATTGGTGCAACTGTAATGGAAAAAGGAAGACCTACCAACGCTACGTCTACCGATGCTGCCGGACAATTTAGCCTGCTACTAAGAGGTACAACTAACAGAATCGTCATTAGCTCCGTAAACTATCAGACACAGGAAGTTGCAGTTGCGAGTACCGATAACATACGAGTGCGAATGATAGCTGCAAAAGCAGAAAGTGCCGACGAAGTGGTAGTAGTGGGTTATGGCCGCAAAAGAGCCATCACCAATACTGGTTCGGTAAGTAGTATATCGGGGGCTGCCCTGCGGGAAAACCCATCGGCTAGTGTGCAGAATACATTGGCCGGCCGTTTACCAGGTTTCTCTTCCCAGCAAACCTCCGGCCGGCCCGGTGCGGATGGAGCTACGTTTTACATTCGGGGTAATAGTTCGTATAATACCGGTAGCAGTACACCATTAATTATTGTAGATGATATTGAATATACATACGAGCAGTTTTCCCGTATTGACCCCAATGAAATTGAAACACTAAGCATTTTGAAAGATGCTTCTACTACAGCGGTGTATGGGGTACGGGGTGCCAATGGTGTACTGATTATTACTACCCGCCGGGGCAAAAACGGACCTCCTCAAATTTCCTTTCGGGGCGAAACCAGTATACAACAGCCCACCATTTTGCCACATTACCTTAACGCTTATGAATCAGCCAAACTGGTATCACAGGCGCAGGACAACGATGGTATACCGGCAACTAGTAATACCCGGATTTTTACCCAAGCCGACCTGGATACTTTTAAAAATGGTTCCAACCCTTACACCCATCCGGATGTAAACTGGCGGGAAATACTGTTCAAAAATTTCAGCCAGCAGTACCGGGGCAATTTTGACATCAGCGGTGGTACCGACCGGGTGAAGTACTTTATTTCTGCCGGTTACCTGTTCCAAAACGGGATGCTGAAGAACTACGGCAGTGCTGCCGGGGTGAATAATAGTTTTTACAACCAGCGGTACAACTACCGCAGCAATCTGGATATAAAGGCAACTGCTACTACCGATGTGCGGGTGGATTTGTACGGAAATATCAGTCAGATAAACCAGCCACAGGTAGGTAGCCCCAGTGGATATAACGACTTGTTTTACGATTACGGCAGTTTTCTTACCCTATCACCTTTTGCTTACCCGGTGTACAACCCCGATGGCAGCTTTGGCTACAGCGACTTTCAAAGAGCTACCAGCCCTAAAAGCACGGCACTGGGCCTTACCAACACCTATGCGGTAAATAATGTGGTAGGCCGGTTGAGTTACCTGGGGTATACCCGTACGTTCGAAAACAATATGAACCTGGTAGGCACAGTTACGCAGCGGCTGGATTTTATAACCAAAGGCCTGGTATTGAAAGGAACCATTTCATACGCCAGCAATTATGGCGACCCTGGTGCACCAAATGGTGGTCAGCCTAATACAGTAAGCCTTATTGGTGGTAATTTCCCGTCTTACATCTACACGCCCTCTTCAGCTTCAAATCTTTCCGTAGGTACTTATGCTCCCCGGGATATTAATACTTACCGGGTTGCTCCGCTGGGCCGTAGTTATGCTACCGGTGCCACGTATCGCAGCATTCAGGCGCAGGGCTTTCTTACGTACGATCGTACCTTCCAGAACCGCCACCACTTCAATGGTCTGGTATTATACAACCAGAATACTGTTACCCGTTATAGCAATAACACGATTTACAATTTCATCCCCAATAATTTACTAGGCGTTACGGTACGGGCAGGCTACGATTTCAGGCAGAAATACCTGGTAGAATTTAATGGAGCCCGTAATGGTTCGGACCGGTTTTCAGCTGCCAACCGATATGGTGTCTTCATGGCTGGATCTGCCGGTTGGAATATTTCAGAAGAAGGTTTCTTTAAAAAGAATGTGAAGTTTATTGACCGCCTGAAGCTGAGAGGCTCTTATGGCCTGACCGGTAATGATAAACTGGGAAGCAACTTCACCTATTACTACCAGCAATCTTACTATGGTGGCGGCAATGTGTACTTTGGTAACCCTTCTTCCAATACAGGATCAGGTATTTATGAAGGTACTCTGGGTAACCTACTGGTGAGTTGGGAAAAAGAGAAAAAGTTGGACCTGGCTATTGAGGGAGCTTTATTCAGAAGCAAGTTTTCATTTGTAGTGGATTACTTCAATAACAATCGTTATGACATCTTAACTGACCGCAGTGGTGGAGTAGATAGTCGCTGGGGTTCGGTATCGCAGGTATTTGGACAAAGCTTGCCCCCGGTGAACCTGGGAAAAGTAAATAATAAGGGTATTGAAGTGGAACTAAACTGGGCCGACCAGGTAGGGAAAGACTTCAGCTATGCGATAAAAGGAACCTACTCATACGCAAAAAACACCATTTTGTATGCGGATGAGCCCACATACAAATATGGCTACCAGGCTTATACTGGTCAATCTAATGGGGTACAACGGCTATATACATTCATCGGTTTTTATGATAGTGCTTCCCTTACTGATACTAAAGTTGCCAAACCTACCAGTGGTGCCAAAGCCGGCGACCTGAGATATGCTGACCTAAATGGGGATGGTGTGATTGACGGTTTCGACCAAAAGGTACAGGGCTACAGCACCGTACCCCAGACTACTGCTGGTATCCAGCTATCAGTTCGCTACAAAAATTTCAATTTCGGAGTTTTCTTCCAGGGCGCTGCCCAGTTTAATGTCCGGGCAGTTTCCGAAGCCATTCAGGCATTTAGTTCCAACCTGTTGCCTATACACCAGCAGGCATGGACACCAGCCCTGGGCAACGATGCCAAATATCCTCGCCTCACCATCAACCAGCAGGGCATCAGCAGTCCTATTGCCAATCCATCTACTTTTTGGTCGTTGCCCGGCGATTACATCCGTATGAAAACTGCTGAAATTGGGTATGCATTGCCAAACGGCTGGGTTAGCAAGCTGAAGATGAAGAGCATTCGAATTTACAGTAACGGATATAACCTGTTCACATGGACAAAATTGAGCAGTTTGTATCAGCTTGACCCGGAAATCACAACCAATACGGCTCGTACAGTATATCCTCCGCAACGGATTATCAACTTTGGTGTGAGTGCTACGTTTTAAACAGGTTCACACCTTAGCGTTTGCTGAGGCCTCATCCCCGGCCCTTCTCCGGGAGGAGAAGGAACAAGGATAGGCGATTACAACCAACAAAATTTTGAACAACGAAAGATTCTCTATATGAAAAAGTTAATGACCATAGCTGGTATGTGTGCGGTGCTTGCCGCCTGTACCAAAGGCGGTTTGCTGAACAATCAAACTTCCGGGCTGGATGAAAACGCTGTATTTACCGATAGCCTCCGCACCATTCAATTTCTGAACTATATCTACACCAGTATAGGCTTTACTTTCAATAAAGGCCGGTACGACGGGCATGGTAATACTGAGCAGTCAACCGACGATGCGGAATACCAGTACACTGGTGCAACCCGGGCCAATGTATTACTGTACAATGGAAACGTGTCGCCAACCGTTTATGGTGCTCCGTCGCTGGTTGATTTCTGGACAACCCCGTACAATAACATCCGCCGGTGCAACCTGCTGATACAAAAGCTACCCACCACGCCATTGTCGGCAGCTACACAAAGCCGTGTAAGGGGGGAAGCCAAATGCCTGCGGGCCTGGTACTATATGCAACTACTCATTGCTTATGGAGGCGTACCCAATGTAGGAGATAATGTATACGATATTGAAACGATGCTCAACGTTCCCCGGCAGCATTTTGATTCACTGGTAAGTTATCTATCCTCTGAACTGGACGCTGCCCGTGCATTGCTTCCGGAAACCAATGCCACCAGTGGTGGGTATGATGCCATAGATTATGGCCGGGTAACAAAAGGTGTGTGCCTTGGCCTGAAATCGAGACTATTGCTCTATGCAGCAAGTCCGCTTTTCAATGGTGGCGTTACCAGCAATACCTATGGTGTTACTCCGTCTTCCGAGCAGGTAGCCTGCGCCAGCTACCCTACTTACAGTGTGGCCCGCTGGCAGGCCGCAGCCGATGCCGCACAGGCTGTTATTGATTATGGTAGATATGCACTGATAGAAAATAATACTACACAGGCAGGCTTAGGTTTTTACCAAACGTTCCTCACCCGTATAAATCCTGAACTGATTTTTGCCCAGTACCGGCCAGCTAACCGGGATTTCGAAGGATATTATTTTCCGGGTGGTCCTTCCCGCCCAACTCACAACCTGGCGGTTTCCTTTCCAATGAAAAATGGTAAGGCCATTACCGATGCAACCTCCGGCTACGATCCCGCTAATCCTTATGCCAACCGGGACCCCCGCTTCCGCTATTCCATGACCTATAACGGTGCTCGATTGCCTTATAATGGTAGTGTTATGCAACCCGTATGGCAATATATTGGTGCCGCATCTGGTACAGGCTATGTAGGAAATATGAGCCCAACCGGGTACTGGAGCCGTAAGATGTGCGATACTTCCAGTTCTTCCTCTAACGTAGACAGGCAATGGCCATTGCTGCGATATGCCGAAATACTGCTGAACTATGCAGAAGCCATTAACGAAACAGGCCAGACATCGCTGGCGTACGATAAGCTAAAACAGATTCGCAGCCGGGCCGGTATAGATGCCGGTACAGATGGCCTATACGGCATGAAAGCTGGCATGACCCAAGCTGAAATGAGAGCCTTTGTACAAAACGAACGCCGTATAGAACTGGCTCTGGAAGACAACCGCTGGAACGACATTCGCCGCTGGAAAATAGCGATGACACTGTACAATGGTGGCCCTACCGGTTACAATACTACGCAACTCATTACCCGTGTAGGGTCAACCGGAAACCTGGCAACCGGTGTTGGGTTAACGTTTACCTACGCTACCGGTAATGGCAACGCAGTACACACCTTCCGCCCCGAAATGTACCTGTTGCCTATTCAGGATAATGAGATCCGAAAGATGCCTGCGATGGTACAGAACCCAGGCTGGGCGCAGTAAGAATATAACATCAACAGATAATTCAACTAATAATTTTCTTTGAGAGAACTGGTTGAAATTCTACAAGGTAAAAAGGGTTGTATAGCATACAACCCTTTTTATTTTTAAAAGTGAACCGGCCTGCACTTTATTAAAAGGTACAGGCTCTTTTCTATCATTGCAGCTATGCAGAAGCAGATACAGCTTATTGTTTTTTTATTGTTGACAATGGTATACGCTGCACCGGCACAAGTGATGCGATACATTGAAACAAAAGCAACAACGCTCGAAAGCGGTTTTCAAGATCAAAAATTATTTCCGGTAAAGTGCTTAGAGGTTAAAACATCTGGTAGCTATACTCCTTTGACCCTATTACAGTTTTCTTTACAGGCAATCGGCAAAGGGAAGAATACCCGCTGCACCTTTAAAGTATTTTATAGTGGTTCGAAAGATTCTTTTAGTACAACTATTCTTTTTGCTTCAATAGCAAAGAAAAATAGCCAGATTATTATACAGGGCGAACAGGAACTTCATGCTGGTAGCAATTTCTTTTGGATAGCTATTGAGGCTGATCCTAAAAGCGATGAGATAATACCTGATTTACAATTCATTTCCTGTACTACCGGGCTACAACAATACCAGACCGCCTGGGCAGATGAGTTTAATGTGAATGGCCCGCCCGATACAACTAACTGGCAATACGAAAAAGGTTTTGTTCGCAATGAAGAAGATCAATGGTATCAACCTAAAAATGCATTTTGCAAAAATGGAGTGCTTACTATAGAGGCCCGTCGGGATTCCTTTCTCAACCCCCGCTATGAAGAAGGCAGCCGGGACTGGCGACGCAGTCGAAAAATCGTCCGCTACACTTCTGCCAGCATCAACACCCGTGGCAAAAAGCAATGGACCTATGGCCGCTGGGAAATGAAAGCCCGGCTAGATACGAATGGGGGATGCTGGCCTGCCTGGTGGGCATTGGGTACAGAAGGCGGTAGCTGGCCATCCAACGGTGAGATAGATATGATGGAATTTTACAGGGGTAAAATATTGGCCAATTATGCCGTAGCTACCGCAAAACCCAATACCCCCAAATGGTACAGTACCGCCACACCGCTAGCAGCCTTCAATAAGAAAAACTGGACAGACTCTTTTCACCAGTGGCGCATGGATTGGGATAGTGCAGGTATTGCCATCTACCTCGATGAGGTGTTGCTAAACTATCAGCCGCAATCTGCTCTTTACAACCGCACCGCAAACAACAGTTACTTTCCCTTTCGCCATCCACAATATATGTTGCTCAACTTTGCTTTGGGTGGCCAAAATGGTGGCGACCTTTCTGGCACTACCTTTCCTCGCCGGTATGACGTTGACTATGTGCGGGTGCTACAAAAAGTGAAAAATAGATTTGTGAAAGAGACGGTACACAGTAAATGAAAAGAATGAATACACCATACAGATGGATGCTATGCATAATATGCTGCTGCATGGGGCATGTAAATGCTCAGCCCCTGCAAACCAGCCCCTCCGTACACGACCCGGTGCTGATACAGCAGGATAGCATGTACTACCTGTTTTGCACCGGACGGGGCATCAGCCGCTGGTCGTCGAACGATTTGAAAAACTGGAAGGCAGAGAAACCGGTATTCGATTCGGCACCCGGCTGGGCAGTTGCAGCGGTTCCAGGCTATAAGGGCCATACCTGGGCACCGGATATTTCGTACTACCATGGCCTATATTACTTGTATTATTCAGTGTCGGTTTTTGGTAAAAATACTTCCTGTATAGGCGTAGCCACCAGCCCTACGCTACACCCCGCCGACCCTGCCTACCACTGGACGGATAGGGGAAAAGTGATTCAGTCATTTCCGGGGCAAACGGCCTGGAATGCCATTGACCCTAATTTGATTACAGACGACAAAGGCAATCCCTACCTGGCATTTGGCTCTTTCTGGGGCGGTTTAAAACTGGCAAAATTAACCCCCGACCGGCTGCATATTGCAGGAGATACAATTGAACTGCCCACCATTGCCAGCCGCCAAAAAAATACCGACGGTAACAACTTACCCGCCACTGGTGACAACCCGAAAAATGCAGGTGGCAATGCCATTGAAGGCCCTTTTATTTTTAAGAAAGGGAAATACTATTATCTGTTTGCGTCCATCGATTATTGTTGCAAAGGCATTAATAGCACCTACAAAATGATTGTAGGCCGCTCAGAAAAGCTGGCCGGGCCGTATGTAGATGAAGCAGGGTTGCCATTGGCACATGGCGGAGGAACCATTTTGCTACAAGGCAATGCAGATTGGTATGGCGTGGGCCACAATGCAGTCGTAACAATTAGTGGCACCGATTACCTTATTTTTCATGGCTACGATGCTCATGATAATGGCCGCAGTAAGCTACGCATTGAAAAGCTGGATTGGAAAAATGAGTGGCCGCAGGTACTACTGGCTAATAATGAAAAGTAAAAGAGAAAAAGAAAATGAAATTTCAATCAGGTATTTTGAAAATGGGTATGATGCTATTGTGCGGATGGACGCAGTGTATTGCACAAACAACCGCTGCCACCTATACGGATGCCCAACCTTTCAACCCTATCATCAAAGACAAGTACACCGCCGACCCTGCCGCCCTGGTAGTGGGCGATACCGTGTACCTGTACACCGGACACGATGAAGCACCCAAGGGGCAGGCCCGCTATGTAATGCACGACTGGACCTGCTACTCCAGCACCGACATGATTCACTGGACGGAGCATCCATCGCCCATGAGCACCAAAGATTTTGCCTGGGCCAAGGATGATGCCTGGGCTTCGCAGGTTATTTACCGCAACGGTAAATACTACTGGTATGCCGCTATGACGCATGATTCCATTCATGGAAAAGCCATTGGGGTAGGTGTAAGTAATAGCCCCACCGGCCCGTTCAGAGATGCCATTGGCAAAGCACTCATTACCAACGATATGACCACCAGCGTCACCAAAATCAGTTGGGACGATATTGACCCCACCGTCATTATTGATACAGATGGGCAGGCCTATTTATTTTGGGGCAACACTGGTTGCTATTATGCTAAGCTGAAGGAAAATATGATAGAACTGGATGGCCCCATCAACATAGTGCAGGGCCTGCAAAACTTTACCGAAGCACCCTGGATTCATAAACGGGGCAACTGGTACTACCTGTCGTACGCCTACCAGTTTCCGGAGAAAACTGCGTACGCTATGAGCAAAAGCATTACCGGCCCCTGGGAATACAAAGGCATACTGGGCGAAGTGGCCGCCAATAGCAATACGGCTCATCAGGCCATTATTGAGCTCAAAGGAAAATGGTACTACATCTACCATACCGGCGTACTGGCAGATCCCGGTAGTTTTCACCGCTCGGTAAGCATCGACCGTTTGTATTACAATAAAGATGGTACGATGAAGCGGGTGCTGATGACGAGTGAAGGACTAACCGGTAAGTAAAATTATTTAGCAGTACTTGTAAACACCGTGCACAAGGAAAGGACGTATGGAAATATTTACAATAAGATTGACCTGAAACAATCGTATGAACAAAACAGCTATGCTCTCAAAAATAGTAAGTGTCCTGTTGCAGTTGGCTATTACTATTGCAGTATCGGCACAGTCCATCACCTTCACCATTGATGCAGGCAGGAAGGCACAAACCCTCGAAAACATCGGTGCATCGGGGGCCTGGTTTAGCGAAGGCATTGGTAAATACTGGCCCGACACTACCAAAGAGCAGATGGCGGAACTGCTGTTCAGCAAAGCGTTTGATAAAGCAGGCAACCTAAAAGGAATTGGTTTATCGGCCTGGCGGTTCAATATTGGTGGCGGCACGGCGGAGCAGGGCGACAGTAGCGGCATTAGCAACCCGGTAAAGCGGGTAGAATGTTTTCTATCTGCTGATGGAAGCTATGATTGGAGCAAGCAATCCGGCTACCTGTGGTTCGTAAAAAAGGCAAAGGCATACGGTGTCGAAAACCTGATTGCCTTTAGCAATACACCACCGGTTCAGTTCACCAAAAATGGCCTGGGCTTCAAAACCGAAAAAGACTATCAAACCAATTTAAAAGAAGATAGCTACGGGGCCTATGCAGGCTTTTTAGCTACGGTGGCAAAACATTTTGAAAAAGAGGGGATGCCCCTGCCATACATTAGCCCGGTAAATGAACCGCAGTGGGATTGGTCGGGCAAAAAAGGGCAGATGAGCCAGGAAGGCAGCCCTTGGCTGAACAAGGATATTTACCGCATTGCCACCAGTCTCGACAGTGCTTTATCTGCTCAAAAACTTACTACGCAATTCTTCATCCCCGAAGCAGGTATGCTCACTGCTTTGTACGAAGGCAGGGGCCATGCATCGCATCAGGTGCCCGATTTTTTTGCCCCCAGCAGTCCCTTGTATGTAGGTAAATTGAACCATCTGAAAAAAGTAGCCGCCGGGCATAGCTATTTCACCGACAATGGTGATACCACCATCGTTACCGTAAGAAACCGCCTGAAAGACACCGTTGCTAAGTACGGCATTCCATACTGGCAGTCGGAGTATAGCATGTTGGGCGATGGCTATAAAGAAGGCAAGAAGGGACGTATCCCAGCCGTTGATTGTGCTTTGTTTCTTGCCAAAATCATTCATTCCGATTTAGCCATTGGTAATGCCACTGCCTGGCACCTGTGGAATGCCTGGGAACCGGGCAGTGCCGAATGGAATACCCGCTACTACCTGCTGGCGCTGCAAAACAACGCAGCCAATACGGAAGGACATTTTACCATTACCAAAAACCTGTGGGCACTGGGCCACTACAGTCGTTTTATACGGCCCGGTATGCAGCGGATTAAGGTGGAAAGAAGCGACAGCCTCAATGATATTCAGGCGGCTCAAAACGTGATGCTTTCTGCCTACGGAAACAGTAAGGAGATGGTAGTGGTGGCTATTAACTACACCAGTAATCAGCAATTGATAAGCCTGAACCTGCAAGGCTTTGGAAAAATGAAACACCTGGCTCAATACATTACTACTGCCGGA
>CAXTDG010000038.1:4990-14909 GCA_964242675.1 uncultured Chitinophagaceae bacterium | reverse complement strand
GACCAGGGAATGATGTTTGGCTATGCCACCAACGAAACGGATAACTATATGCCGCTTGCGCTGGACTTAGCCCATGCCATTTTGAAAGAATTGGCAGCTTTGCGCCGGGAAAATGGTGAAGTAAAATACCTACGCCCGGATGCTAAAAGCCAGGTAACGTTGGAGTACGATGATAATAACCAGCCACTGCGGATTGATGCCATCGTAGTATCAACCCAGCATGATGATTTTGACGAAGAGCAAACGATGCTGGAGAAAATTAAATCTGACATCATCAATATTTTGATTCCTCGTGTAAAAGCGAAATATTCAAAATACGCTCACTTCTTCAACGATCAGATTAAATACCATATCAATCCTACTGGTAAGTTTGTAATTGGTGGCCCACATGGTGATACCGGCCTTACCGGCAGAAAAATAATTGTAGATACTTACGGCGGAAAGGGTGCCCACGGTGGTGGTGCTTTTAGCGGAAAAGATCCTTCAAAAGTAGACCGTTCTGCTGCTTATGCTACCCGCCACATTGCTAAAAACCTGGTAGCTGCCGGCCTTTGCAATGAAGTACTGGTACAGGTCTCATATGCTATTGGTGTGGCACAACCTACCAGCATCAATGTAAATACGTATGGTACCGCAAAAGTAGAAATGACTGATGGGGAAATAGCTAAAAAAGTAGAAGGCATTTTTGATATGCGTCCTTACTTTATTGAGCAACGCCTTAAACTTCGTAACCCTATTTATAGCGAGACAGCTGCTTACGGCCACATGGGTCGTGAACCTAAAACGGTCACCAAGGATTTTAAACAACCGGGTGGGCAAAGCAAATCGGTAGAAGTGGAGTTATTTACCTGGGAAAAACTAGACCACGTAGATCAGGTGAAAGAAGCTTTTGGACTAAACTAAAATAAATACAACCTTAAAAAGCGCTGCCTGTATTTTACTGGCAGCGCTTTTTTATAGTATTAAATGCTCGATTCAAAAATTGCTTTGGTAGAAGATATATGTTGAACAGTTTTGCATCTATAAGTTATAAAATGTAGTTGCATTTCTACCAAAAAAATCGGCTTGTTCCTCTTCTGAAAATGAAGAAAAGTAATCTTCGACAATTGTAAGCATCGCCCCATAATCGGCTGCTACTAAGCAAACCGGCCAATCGCTTCCATACATAATGCGTTTGGTGCCAAAAGTTTCTACCACAGAATCGATGTATGGCTTAAAATCCCCTGATTTCCAGGTTTTCCAATCTGCTTCCGTTACCATACCGGATATTTTGCAACTCACATTTTCCAGTGATTTAAATACACCGATATCTCTTTTCCAATCGGCAATATCTCCTGCTTTGATGGGCGGCTTTGCAATATGGTCTATTACAAATTTCTGATAGGGCAATTGGCTAGCAAGCTGATAAGCATAACGCAACTGATCGGGTAAAATAAGTAGGTCGTAAGTAAGTCCGTATTTGGATAGAAGCCCCACTCCGTTTTTGAAAGCAGGCTGAATCATTAATGCCCTATCCGGTTCGCCCTGCAATACATGCCGGAAGCCTTTCATTTTTGGGGAATGACTATACTTGTTCAACTTTTCTTCTACATCAAAAGCCCTTAAATCCGTCCAGCCTACTACTCCTTTTACAAAATCATTCTGCTCCGCATTTTGCAGCTGAAACTCATTCTCAGCTTCGCTTTGGTTGCTTTGCACTGTTACGCATCCATCGAAACCATACTGCTGTAAAATGGGTTGTAGGTCTGCCGGTAAAAAATCCCGTTGAATGACGGACATATCATCTGTTATCCAGCTATCCCGTTCCGCATCGAATTGCCAGAAATGCTGATGGCTATCTATTCGCATAGTTACATTTTAAAAGTTTCAGTATCAGGGCTTTCCTTATTCTGTTGTTTTAGTTTGATAGAAAACCTCGTTCCAAAACGTCTTTTCTGTTAGTGTTTTAATCTTATGGCAAGATGATTACCTATTAGTAAGCGTAAAAACCTGTATAAATTTTTGTCAAGACTACTTTTTTTCCTAAAACGGTAGATGATAGAGGCAATACTACTTATCAATTTAATGGTTTTTCATACTGGCACAAAATTGTGAGTAGCTTTCTCAAATTTGAAATTATGAGACCAATACCCGGACAACATGGAGACACGTTGAGAGCCCCCCAAAATGTAAGCGATATTACCGATTCGCCACGGGACCAGGAACGTTTGCAACATGAAGAAACAACCATAGACTTACCCGATGTGGAAGATATACCCGGCCAGGAAAATGTACATGTAGCTCCATTGGGAGACCTTGCCGGAACTACTTATAGCAGTGCCGACGAAGAAGGTGCTGGTACGCTGGATAAGGATGAACCCAACGATAGCGATGTAACACCTGAAGAAGTAGATGACCTGCGCCGTAGTGCAGAAGTATACCCATCGCAGGATGAGGAAATACTGCAAAAAACAGGACTTGATAGTGTAGATAATGAAGGCGATCCACTCAATGAAGGCAGCTTTACAGGCGACATCAACATGACACCGGATGATCTGGATATACCCGGTGCTGACCTAGATGATGCCGATGAAGCAACCGGAGAAGAAGACGAGGAAAACAATGATTATAGCCTGGATGAAGACGAAGAACAGGCTGAAACGATATAATCGTTTTACAAACTAAAATACCCGCTACACCTATTTGATGTAGCGGGTATTTTATTATTGATAAGTAATGTTACCCTCTATTTATAGACATCCTCACTCAGTTTCTTTTTCTTGCTACTGATGTAGCTATAGATAGCGGGTACTACAAACAGCGTTAGGATAAGGGAGAAGATAACGCCACCGGTGATTACGATACCCAGTGGAATGCGGCTGGTGCTGGCAGCACCCAAACTCATTGCTAATGGTAAAGCCCCCAAGGCCATAGCAAGGCTGGTCATCAAAATGGGCCGCAACCGCAATACCGCACTTTCAATGGCAGCATCCATTTTATTTTTCCCTTCCATTTGCTGCTGGTGGTTGGCAAATTCCACAATCAGTATTCCGTTTTTGGTTACCAGGCCTATCAGCATAATCATACCAATCTGGCTGAAAATATTGAGTGTTTGCCCAAACAGCCACAAGCAAAGCAACGCCCCGGCAATAGCCAGCGGTACCGTAACCATAATGATAAAAGGATCAATAAAACTTTCGAACTGCGCCGCCAGAATCAGGAAGATAAGTCCTAATGCCAGGAACAGCGCAAATGAGGTATTACCCTGGCTTTCCGCATAATCTCTTGAGGTACCTGACAGCGAAGTGCTAAATGTTTCATCCAGTGTTTTGGCAGCAATGGCATTCATCGCTTCTATTCCGTCTCCAACTGTTTTGCCGGGGGCTACACCAGCACTGATAGTAGCACTTTTAAAGCGGTTGAAATGATACAAAGATGGGGGAGTAGTAGCCTCTTCCACCGACACCAGGTTATCTAAACTTATAGACTGACCCCTGCTGCTGTGTACATACATACTTCTCAAATCGTACGGATCATCCCGGTTGTTACGATCTACCTGGCCCATTACCTGGTATTGTTTTCCACTCTTGATGAAGTAGCCAAAACGCTGGTTACTTAAAGCTAACTGAAGTGTTTGGCTTACATCTTCAACGCTTACACCCAGGTCGTTTGCCTTTAGCCGGTCAATATTGATGCGTACTTCCGGCTTGTTGAACTTCAAGTCGACATCTACCTGTATAAGGGTCGGATCTTGCCGGGCCATGTCCAGGAACTTCGGTAAGGCATTCTGAATTTTACTGAAGTCGTTGTTTTGTATTACGAATTGAACCGGCTGACCACCCCGGCGGTTTACGCTGATGGTTTGCTCTTGTATAGCTACCGCCCTGATATTGGTGAACTTGCTGAGGTTGCGGTTGATCATCCCAACGATTTTTTCCTGGCTACGTTTGCGATCACCAGGGTCGCTAAGCGTAGCCCGTACGCTACCCGAATTCACCGATCCGCCACCTGAACCTGGAGCGGTAATGCTGATAACCACATCTTTTTCAGGTACTGAATCCAATACAAATTTCGACACCTGGTCAATGTATTTATTCATGGCATCGTAGCTGGTGCCTTCCGGTGCAGTTAATTGCAAGCGAAACTGGCTACGATCTTCCAGTGGGGCCAACTCACTTTGGATGTTGCTACCAATTAGCCAGATGATAATGCCACAGGCAGCAATCAGTACAAAAGCCAGCCAGCGTACTTTCATGAAGCCAGTTAGTATTCTGCGATACCCGTTTTCCATACCAGTAAAAAAAGGCTCACTCCAATTGTAGAATTTGCTGTGACTGATTTTTTCGCTACGGGTAAGCAGTACGTTCAACACCGGCGTAAGCGTAAGCGAAACCAGCGCTGAAATAAGTACGGCACCTGCCACCACGATCCCAAATTCCCGGAATAGCCGACCTACAAAACCTTCCAGAAAAATGATGGGCAAAAACACAACCGCCAGCGTAATGGAAGTAGATATTACGGCAAAGTAAATTTCCTTGGAACCCTCCAAAGCGGCTTTGTGCTTATTCATGCCGCCTTCCATTTTCTTGTAAATATTTTCCGTTACCACAATACCATCATCCACCACCAGGCCGGTAGCCAGCACAATGGCCAACAACGTCAATACGTTGATAGTAAAGCCGCACAGGTACATTACAAAGAAGGCCCCGATCAGAGAAACCGGAATATCAATCAGTGGCCGGAAAGCCATAGTAGCACTGCGGAAGAACAGGTAAATAATGAGCACCACCAGCCCGAAAGCAATCAGCAATGTCTCTTCCACTTCCTCCAGCGACTTTTTAATGAAACGTGTCTGGTCAAGGGCAATAGCCAGTTTAATATCTGCCGGAACATCTTTCCTGATCTGCTCCAGTCGTTTGTAAAATTCGTTGCTGATGGCTACATAGTTGCTACCCGGCTGTGGAATCAGTGCCAAAGCAATCATAGGAACGCCGCTTTCCTTCAGCATACTTTCTTCATTTTCCGGGCCTAATACCGCTTCGCCAACATCGCTCAACCGCACCACGCCGCTATCGCCACTACGGATGATAACATTATTGAAATCCTGTTCTGTATTCAGACGGCCAAAGGTGCGTACCGTCAATTCAGTAGTATTACCAGCCAGCTTACCCGAAGGCAATTCCACATTTTCCCTGCCAAGTGCGGCGGAAATATCACTCCCGGTTACGTTGTAAGCACTCATCTTCTGCGGATTCATCCAGATACGCATGGCGTATCGTTTTTCGCCCCAAATAGTAATGCTACTTACACCAGGAATAGTTTGCAACCGGTCAATCAGTACGTTGTTGGCATATTCGGTTACCTCAAGCTGGTTGCGGGTATCGCTCTGTACCGTCATGCTCAAAATGGGGTCGCCACTAGCATCCGCTTTTGTTACCACCGGCGGGGCATCCAGATCGGCGGGCAACTGCCGGGTGGCTTGCGAAACCTTATCCCGTACGTCATTGGCAGACGTTTCCAGATCAGCACCCAGTTCAAACTCTACATTAATGGTGCTACGGCCCTGGCTGCTGGTGCTGGTAATATTTTTAATACCCGCAATACCATTGATCGATTTTTCAATCGGCTCCGTAATCTGGCTTTCAATAATATCCGCATTGGCACCGGCATAGCTGGTACTCACCGAAATATTCGGCGGGTCAATAGCCGGGTAATCCCGAACGCCCAGGAACTTAAACCCGATAACCCCAAACACAATAATGATGATATTGATAACGATAGCCAGTACCGGCCGCCGTAAACTTAATTCTGAAATATTCATGATTTACACACCCATTGATTGATGTTAAGTGAGTTGGGTGTGAAAGTGGTTTTTGCTTGTCCCGATTCGTGTCCTTAGAACCCTTTTGCCCCGGTTCGTGTCCCCACGAACCGGGATGATCGAATGCCCTGGGGCTGTGAGCAAATGCAGCCACGTTCAGCTTTTGTTTGGGCTATTCCGGGCTCTGCTGCGCTGCGGCCCCGGCCGAAAACCGGGCCGTGGCTAAACCCTGCATATCCCGCAGCCCATCGCTGTAGTAATTCTATTGAGCTTTTCTGGTGCAACTTGCATTACTTTTTCAACGTTCATCCGGTGCCACCATTCCGGTTCGTGGAGACACGAACCGGGGCAGAGGGATGTGAGTCAAATCCATTCAGAATAAATTAATACTAGGGTGTATCACTGTACATCCTTTTCCTTAGCAGTGCTATCACTCACCTGTTTTGTATTTCCCGCAATCTTTACTTTCACTTTTTGTTTATCCTTCACCACCAGCAAGCCACTGGTAAGGATGGTATCTCCATCTTGTAAACCAGTTTGTATCTCCACATTAGCACTGTCCCGGTAACCGGTTTGCACATCCTGAAAAATGGCTATTCCCTTACGTACCACCACAATCTGCTTGCCCCGTGTTTGCGGAATCACCGCCTGCGTAGGCACCATCAGCGCCGGGGTGTTTTCGCCTACGCTCAATTTTACATTGGCAAAAGCACCCGGTTTTACACCAGCATCCGGGTTTTTTACAATCCCTCTTACTTTCAGATTTCGGGTATTGGCACTAATGCTATTGTCGGCTGCCAGTATGGTTGCGAAGTAGGTTTTATCGTTACCATCCAGCATAAAAGCAATCGTTTTACCCGGCGGCATTTCGGTTACGTATACTTCCGGCACATCAAATTCCACCTTCACCTGGCTAATAGCGGCAATGCTGGTAATAGCACTTGCCGGGGTAACATAAGCACCAGGGCTTACCAGTCGCAAACCCATCCGGCCATCGAAGGGAGCCCGTAATTCGGTCTTGCCAATCTCAACTTTTATTAGGGCAATATCAGCCTGCGTGTTGCTTACCTGAAGTTCAGCAGTTTCAGCTTCCTGCTTGCTGGTACCACTAATGGCTAGTAATTCCACCTGCCGTTGGTTGGAGCTGCGAGCCAGCCGAAGCTGCACATTTAGTTTTTGTAATTGCGCCTGCAAATCGGCATCGTACAATTTTACCAGCAGTGTGCCTTTCCTTACCGCCTGGCCTTCCTGAAAAAAGATGCCCGTAATGCGGTTGCTAACTTCCGGGTGCAAGTCGGCCATTTCGAATGGCAGTATGGTACCAGGAGTTTGCACCGAACGATTCAACGGAAACTTTTTGACAATTACCGCTTCGTAAGGCACATCCGGTTTTTTAGCCGTCTGCGATTTTTCCTCTTTTTTATCGGAGCAGGCAACTAGTAGAAGTAATAAGGTTAGCGGGTAAAAACAAGAACGCATTAGTAAGATATAAGATGGCAAAATACGGCAATGCAGGGTAGCCTGCCGGGTTAAAAAACCTTTATTGCGGGTTTGATAACGTATGATAGACAACAGGCGAAAGGCCTGAATAGTTATTGTAGTCCGGCCAGCACCACAGTATCCAGCAGTTGGGGGCGGGTAACAGGGTTAATGAACTTCCCTTTTAGCTTGGTAACATGGAAATAGGGAAATGACTGCAACACTTTTGCCGGGTGGCCAGCCGCTTGCAATTCGGGCAGTAGCGATTGCCGGGTGTACACCAGCCGACCACTTTGCAGGAAAGTATCTTTTGCCGAACGCAAAAAGGAAACCTGCCCGGGTGCATAAAACTCAAGCGTAAAATCAAACTGATCCAGCATTCCTGTAGGGCGGCTATCCTTTTTTTGGCGTAGCCATTTACCGGCGGCTATACCACTTTGGTATTGCATTAGTTGGGGGTAAAAGAACAAATTGAGATACAAAAACAGCACGGTTGCAAAAGCAAGACTTCTTACAAAAAAAGAAGTGAGGGCATCCTTTGCTGGCAGCCTAAAGGCCAGGATTAATACGGCGGCTGCTATAATAAGTACCCACAGCGAGTAGCCGATTCTGGAAAACAACATCAACCCAATTACCAATGTAGCAGCAATGATTAGCAATATATTTTGTGTAGTGATGAGCCGCTTCCAGGTGACGCTACTTTGTAGAGAAGATAAATAACCAGCTGTGATAATGGCAAACTGGGGAAACAGGATAACGACGTAATGCGGCAATTGAAAAGATGAGAGGGAAAATAAAATAAACGTAAGCCCGGCACTGCCGAAAATAATCCATTGTGCCGGGTTGTCGACATTATCCCGCTTGCTAAATAGCCGCACAACTGCTATATACAAATAAATAGCCCAAGGCAAAAATGCCCACAGCGTAGTATGCAAAAAAAATGACGGATCGCCTTTGCCCTTGATAGGCCCGGTGTTGAAAAAACGCCCAAACTGACTATCCCACAAAAAGAAGCGGATACCCGAAACGCCGGTTTTGCCAAACACTACTTTCTCCGGGTGTTGGTCGAACTGCACATACAGGCAATAGATTTCGGGTAAGGTAAATATGCCAATGAGCAGCACTAGCACATACCATTTGTAATTGGCAAACTGTTTCCACTGTTTGGTGGCTATCCAGTACACCACAAAACCGCCGCCAATAGTTAGCAGGCTGAAAATGCCTTTGGTCATAACAGCGCAACCCGCCAGTATAGCCGTTGGTAAAATATACCGCCAGCGGCCGGTACGATAGCTTTGGTAAAAAAAGTAAATAGCCCCTGTGCAAAGGGCAGTCAGCACTGGTTCGGCCCGTACATCGAAGTTGGAAAGAATGCCATGCAGGGCCAGCGCCTGCATCAGCACCGCCATTTGTGCCACCAGTGGATTGTACAACGTCTTTGCCAGCAGGTAGGTGAACCGCAACCCCAGCAGCCAAAACACAAACGAAGAAAACTTATAAGCAAAGGCCGATAAGCCGAACAATTTATAAAACACAGCCGCTACCCAAAAAGGAAAATGTGGTTTATCGAGCCAGTCGCCGCCGTAGGCATACAGGTTCACCCAGTCGTGGCGGGTAATCATGTACTTAGCCGTAGTGGCATATAAAGCGCTGTCGCCATCGAGCAGGCTGGTACACAGGCCTGTTGCATTTAGTACAATGGCGGCCAATAGTAAATAAGGAAACCAATAAGAAAAAGTAAGGTCGCTTGTTTTTGTGTTCACTTTTTATAAAACCGGTTAAAGATGTAGTGGATGTTTTTAAGCAGAATATTGGTGGGCTAACTTACTGCCTATACCTGAAACAGGTTGACAAGTTTTAGATAGGCCGAAGTAAGCCTGCTGGTTATGATCCATAAAGTATTCCGCAAAGCAATGATTATACCTTACCTGCAGCCTGCTGCATTCTGACCCCGGCGGTTTACATTTGCCGCTATGCCAAAGTTGCCTTTCGATATATTGTATGATGATGCCGACCTAGTAGCTGTAAGCAAACCTGCCGGGATGCTTACCATACCCGACCGGCACGATGGGGAACTGCAATCGCTGCGAGGCATTTTGCAAAAGCAGTACGAGAAAATTTGGGTGGTACATCGGCTGGACAAAGAAACCAGTGGCGTAATCGTCTTTGCAAAAAATGAAGCATCACATAAACACCTCAGCAAACTATTTGAGGGGCGGGATATTGAAAAAATTTATCTGGGGCTGGTGCTGGGGAAACCGGCTATAGAGAGTAGTACTATTGAAGCGCCCATTGCGGAGAATACATCGAAGCTGGGAACTATGATTATTCATAAGAGGGGCAAGGCTTCTCGTACTGATTATGCGGTGCAGCAAAGCTTTAGCCAGTACAGCTTATTGCAGTTTACACTACTTACAGGCCGTACGCATCAGATACGGGTCCATTGCCAGTACATTGGCCACCCCATTGTGTGCGATGAGGTATATGGCGACGGCAAACCAGTGCTGCTATCATCTATTAAAAAGAAATACCGACTTAGTAAGAAAGAAGAAGAGGAGCGGCCACTACTGAGCCGGTTGGCGCTACATGCATCAAAACTTTCGTTTGCCAAAATGAACGGCGAAAAGCTGGAGCTGGAAG
>CAXTDG010000038.1:655-4980 GCA_964242675.1 uncultured Chitinophagaceae bacterium | reverse complement strand
CAAAGGATATGCAGGCGGTGGTGAGCCAGTTGGAAAAGAATGATAAGTGAGGTTATGTGTTTGATAGTCAGTTTGAATAGAATAACATTTTACAACTTTAATTTAAATTTATAAAGCTGTAATGTCAACAAATTTTACTCTCTCGTAACTTATATCGTCCAAACAAATCAAAGTTCCTTTTGAAACATCAATCCGATACAGTCCACCATACAATCCACCAAGTAAATAACTATTAGAGGAAAGCCTTTTTACACATCTTGGAATAAATTCAAAGTGAATTATACCTATATCCTCTTTGATGGCTTGCTGATAATTATTTAAATATACTAACGGCTTCATTGCTTGAGTATCTCTTAAATATATACCGCTATGAGACGCAAACAGCAAAGTGTCATTGACATTTGAAATTGTAGATACAGAAAATTCAATTTTATTATTACTTGTTGTTGTAAGAAGGTTATTGTAAGACCAGACATTTACTTTATTACCGTCTTTTTTAATAAGCATATTCTGATACATAAGTCGGCTTGAAGCAACAAGCAGTGAGTTATCACTCAAGAAGGTGAAATCATTTACTAGCTTTAAATAATTGTCTTTATAGTTAATGGAAGTAAAATACTCCTCAAGAGTACCATCTGAAATGTTTAGTTTAAGAAGGTCGCATCTTCTTTCTTGCCCTATTTCCTGTAAAAAATAAACAGAGTTTTTATTTATAACAAGATTCCTAGTTGGCAACATTGATAAACTTCTTCTGTACCTCAATGTTTTAGTATAATAGTCATCAAGTGAGTAGCTGGTAAGAGTTTTCCATTCAGTTCTCTCTACTTGAAATAGGAAGTTTGGGCTTAAAACATAAAGTCTATTATCATAGTAACCTAGTTTAAGCCATTTTGCCGTATCAAGGTGTCTTTTAACATCAGATGGTGCTTTGTTAGTTAAGTCCACAATCATATTTTCATTTAAACTTGCAACTGTCCTTCTACCTCTTTTTATGAATGAATAAAACAAGCTTTTCCCTGTGCTGACAATTGATTCAATAGTATCGGCATTTGAAATTTTTATCTTTTTAATGGAAAAATCAGATTGATTTATGTAGTAAAAATTTGTATTGAATTCTATTGAATTCCCGGTTCTGGTTGATGTGATTGAATTAATTATAAATCCGTTTTTATACTCTTCTATTTCATCACAAAAAAATGGGGAGTCATGCTTCCGCTGTGGAAATTTTAAAGTTTTTACAGGTCGATCTGAATAATTAACGGGTATAATGTCTCTCAAAATTTTTTTCTCATCTGAGTTGTCAGTATCATTTTCAATCTGTGTATGGCCTGTCAGAAATAATATTGCTAAGAGAAGGGTAAAGGAGGAAGATTTAAGGGCAATCATCTTTGTATTTTGCGATGTGATGAATTAGAATAGCAGAAACAAGATAAATGCTATTGGAATACATTTTCGGTTTACTTATAAGCTATAATAAAAAAAGCCGCTCTCCTTCCAGAAAGCGGCTCCTCAAAATTCACACAAACAAAAAGTACAATCTTTATTTATTCGGCTGTGGCGTATAGCGCAGGTAGGGCTTTACGATGTTCACACCTTTGTCAAATTTCTTAATAGCATCTTCGGTACTAACGGCAGGCACCACTATTACGTCTTCACCATCTTTCCAGTCGGCAGGGGTAGCTACGCTGTATTGAGCAGTCAGTTGCAGGCTGTCAATTACCCGCAATACTTCCACAAAGTTGCGACCGGTACTTGCTGGGTAGGTTATAATCAGTTTCACCTTTTTATCGGGCCCAACAATGAACAGGCTACGAACGGTAGCCGTAAGGCTGGCGTTCGGGTGGATCATGTCGTACAGTTCAGAAATCTGGCGGTCGGGATCAGCGAGGATGGGGAAGTCAACGTCGACGTTTTGTGTTTCGTTGATGTCGCTAATCCATTCCGTATGTTTACCTACAGGGTCAACACTTACAGCCAGCACTTTGGTATTGCGTTTGGCAAATTCGTCTTTCAGGGCTGCAGTGCGGCCCAGTTCTGTAGTACAAACCGGGGTACAACCGCCGGGATGCGAAAACAAAACACCCCAGCTTTCACCTAAGTACTCGTAGAAATTAATTTCGCCAATGCTACTCTGAGCGGTAAAATTGGGGGCGGTATCGCCAAGTCGTAAACTCATATTATTCGGTTTAGTAGAACAAATATAAAAGTCTACAAACTGAATAGACATTTCTTTGGCAGAAAATTTTCTAAAATTGCGGTATGCTCTCGAAAAAGACACAGTACGCTTTACAGGCTTTAGGTTACTTAAGTGCCAATTATGAAAGCGGCCCGCTGCTGATAGGCGAAATAAGCCGTAAGAAAAATATACCGCTCAAGTTTTTGGAAAACATTCTGCTGGAACTAAAAAACGCCGGGTTTTTGGAGAGCTACCGGGGCCGTTGCGGTGGCTACCGCCTAAAGGAATCACCCGATAAAACTAACCTGGCTGCCATCATCCGTATTGTGGACGGACCCATTGCCATGCTGAGTTGCGTAAGCCTCAACTTTTATAAAAAGTGCGATAACTGCGACCAGATTACCTGCCGCATTAACCCGGTAATGGCCGAGGCAAGAGATGCCCTGCTGAAAGTGCTGTACGGCAGAACCCTGGCAGATATAAAGGACGGAGAAGCTCCCACCTATCCTCCCCCAACGGGGGAGGGAATATGCAAAGACTAAAGCGAAGAATGATGAGATAGAATAAAGAGGATTGAAATGCTACGGTTTTTAAGTCTCCCCCGTTGGGGGAGATTTAGAGGGGGCTGCGGGCCGCTTCAAACTCCACCTCCGTCAAATACAGCCCATGTGCTCCCACGCTAAAATCGGCTCCTGAGCAGTTTTGGGCTTCAATAATTTTCCTGAAATCCTGTAGCGTAGTTTTTTCTCTACCCACCTTTAGCATGGTTCCTACCAGGCCTTTCACCATGCCCCGCAAAAAGCGATTGGCCTCAACGGTGTAGATCAACTGATTGTTATCTTGTTTCCAATCACTTTTAAGGATGGTACACAGGTTGGTAAAGGTTTGCGTATTGCGTTTACTGAACGAAGTAAAATCTTTATACTCCATCAGCACAGCAGCTGCATCGTTTAGCAGGGCAATATTTAGCTTGTAAGGATAATGATAAGCCCGGTTGCGGAGAAAAGGATCTTTATCAGTATGTATAAAATACTGGTACAGGCGGCTGGTAGCGTCGAACCGGCAATGAGCATTATCAGCCACTTGCCGCAGGCTGGTAATGGAAATATCGGGTGGAAGTAAAGCGTTCAGGTTGTAAGCTACCTTTGGTTGTATAGGCAAGTCTGTATCGAAATGAAAGAAATTTTGCCGGGCATGTACACCTGCGTCCGTACGGCTGCTACCCGTCAGTTCAAACCCGGTTTTGAAAATAACCTGTAGCGCTTTCTCTACTTCTGCCTGTACGGTGTTAGCATTTGCCTGCACCTGGAAACCCGCATACCGGTCGCCTACATAAGCCAGTTCGATAAAGTAACGCATGGGGAATAATGAATAGTGAACGATGAATAATGAACAATTAGAAGTAGTAATTAGAAAAAAATTACAAGAATGACCAGGTGCAAACCTTCTTTTGAAGGCTCCTGCTTATCCTCTGCAATTGTTCATTGTTCACTATTCATTATTAATTGCTACTACCGTAGCATTGCTTTAAAACGCTGTATATAATAATCGTCTTTCAGCAAATCCTGCAGGCTGCTAAAGCGGTACGCATCTACTGTAAAAGGATAAGCAGCATCTAAAAACTGGTAGCGGTCAGCATCCGTTAAAAATAGAAAACTCAAGTTGCGGATTTGTGCTGTGCTGTAGCATTTCTCTTTCATCAGTTTCCGGGCAGTAGCTATCATCTTTTCGGTATCGTCGGAGGCTATTATCTTCTTACGGGTACTCAAAAAATCTTTGTCATCAGCCATAGCCCGGCAGTTGCTGTTGTGTAGCACTTTTACACCGCTGCTATCGGTTTTTACAACGGTAGTACCATTGCTGCCAAAACTCATATCCAAAAACTTCGGATCTTCTTTTTTCGTTTCGGCAGAAGCGGTATTGATAGTTTCCGGCTGAACAATTATTGGTTGCGTTGTGGTAGCAGGCACCTCGGCTTGTACCACAGGATCTTTTACAACCGGTGCCATGGCCACCTGCGGTTTCCTAACTGGTATAAATACGTCTACTGTTTCCTTGCCAGCGCCACTATTTACACTGTATGAGTAACGCCAGCCACTATCGGTAAATGTTTTCTGTAAAAGCACCGGACTGCCGGTTTGCACCATAC
>CAXTDG010000038.1:0-645 GCA_964242675.1 uncultured Chitinophagaceae bacterium | reverse complement strand
GCGTTAAGCGGTGGAACGAGGTATTTCAACGGTGACTGCAGGTTTGCACCATACCCGTAGCATTTTGTTTGGCTTTTTCAATAGTAGCAGCCTGCGCCTTTGCTGTCGAATCTGCCAACCGTTCCAGGCGTTCGTTTTCTAAAGCTATGGCCTGTATTTTATTGAGCGAATCGGCTGCCCGGCGGCGTTGTTCCGTTTCTTGCTGTGCTCTTAGTTCTGCCGCTGCATTAGCTGCATTTTGCAGCGAATCGGTAATGCGACGTTGCTCGGCTTCTTCTTCCGCTCTTGGATTGGTAGTGGTTGAAGTAGTTGCCTCGGCCGCTTTTTGCAATGAATCCTTTATCCTGCGCTGTGCCGCTTCCTGCTGTGCTTTTTGCTCAGCGGCTACGCTGGCTGCGGCTGTGGTAGCTTGTTGCACCGAATCATTATAACGTTGCTGGCGAATGGCTGCCTGGGCTGCTGCTTCCGATTCAGCCTGTGCCTGTTTTTGGGCCAGTGCTACTGTTTGCAACGAATCTGTTTTACGCTGTGCTTCGGCGGCTGCCTGTGCCGCCGCTTCCTGCTGCTGTTGTTCTTCTTCTGCTTGTTGCTGTGGCCGTTGCTGGTTTCGTTTGTCGGCGAGGGCCCCTGCGTACTGTATGTCCA
>CAXTDG010000037.1:0-15185 GCA_964242675.1 uncultured Chitinophagaceae bacterium | reverse complement strand
TGGGGGGGAACGATGCTGATTATGCTACTTCTATTCGACAAACAGCAGATGGCGGTTATGTTGTCGCAGGATTCACTTATTCTATTGATGGGGATGTAAATGGTAATCACGGTACTCAAGACTGCTGGGTATTTAAATTAAATGCTGCAGGAAGCATACAATGGCAAAAGTGTTTAGGTGGAAGCGATAGTGAGCAAGCTAATTCCATCCAGCAAACATTAGATGGAGGTTACATTGTCGCAGGATATACTACTTCTATTAACGGAGATGTGAGCGGAAACCATGGAGGCGTTGACTCATGGGTAGTAAAACTAAGTGCTACCGGAAGCATTCAGTGGCAGAAGTGTTTGGGAGGCAGCAGCGGTGAGCAAGCTAATTCTATCCAGCAAACATTAGGTGGAGGTTACATTGTCGCAGGATATACTACTTCTATTAACGGAGATGTGAGTAGCAATCACGGCGTAAATGACTTCTGGATTGTAAAACTTGAACCTCCAATAAAACTTGAACTCAAATGGGATAAAAGTTTTCCCGAACCAACTACAACGGTAAAAGGTGTAGCAGCAGACGGAATAGCAAGAGTCTATCTAAAAGTAAGTAAAACGGATAGCAGCACAGCTGCTTCTATTCAAAAAGTTGCCATTAGTCTGAAAGATAATTTTAGTTCCGTAGGCACCTCCATGCTTGGTAAAGTGCAGCAGGCTACCATCCTTATTACCTACACCACCGAAGCGAATACCGCCAACAGTACAAAAGATAGCAGTTCCGTTGCCCAAAACGGTGGCATCTGGTTCTGGTATGTAGCACCTGATGATTTTTCAGATGCCGTCGGTTCTCGTTTTGCTGATTCTTCCGAAAGAGAGGTACAGGCACACATTGTAGTCACTTTTACTAATGGCACGAAGGATAGTACAGATCTGCCTATTAAAATTGTGCGACCGCCGCTTGTGCTGGTGCACGGTATTGCTGCTAACGAGCAAACCTGGGGTAACTTTAAATACGGCAGTGGTACCCTTTTTACGGCCAGCCCTCTGTTCAAGTACAAAAAAGCGGTAAACCTAATGCCGCATGCTGCTTACGAGGTCAATGCTGGCATCCTACTGAACCCTGATGTCAACGCCTACACACAGGGCGCTAATCGTCTCAACAGTCTGCAAGGGAATATTGAAGCACTCCGGAAGCAAGGCTATGCCTGCAACCAAGTAGATTATGTGTGCCACAGCATGGGTGGCTGTGTGCTGCGTATCGCCATTACGCTAAAGCGCAACTTGTTTTTAGGGCTTGCCAATAATTCTTATAAAAATTATGAAAAGGGATTTGTACATAAAGCCATCACCATCAATACGCCACATCAGGGTACACCGGTAGCTGATGCAGTTACGGAGTTTATTCCACAGGCACCTTTCTATATCAACCGAGCATTGGGTTTTCTTTACGAAAATTACCCTACTGCTCCTATGATTTTCGACTTTATTCAGCCTGTAAATGTGGCCCAGCCTAACGATACTTGGCGTTCTACCGATGCTATACGAAACCTACAGGTATCAGCCGCTGCTGGTGGGGTAGACCTTGCGGCAACTACTGTAAAAAACCACCTGATTGCAGGAGATGTTGACCTTTACAGTACACAAACCGCTGCTGTTTTGGCCGATCTTGATAAATACCTTGAATTAATGGATCAGGTATTAAAAGTAATGAGGGCGGTTACTCCACCTGGACCGGCAAAAACTTTTCTTACCACTTTAATGGGATTGGAAAGAACAGCAAGGGTATTTTCATTCTTTGAATGGTACAGCCAGCAAAAAGGGTTCCCTAACTTTTTGGGGGATGGCGACTTAGTAGTCCCTCTGGCAAGCCAGTTAGCCAGTCAGGCCACGGGCACATCCAACAGTACATTATTTTATAATGGCAATGCTGGCTTCCTAAATGCTAACCACCTTGCTATTAAGAATCGTTTAGACGTTGGTAACCGGGTAATGAATTTATTGAATATTTCGGTCGGCAGTGCTGCATTTACCTCTGTTATTCCTGCAACGCCCCCTTCGCCAACCAACCGGTCACTTATCGCCAGTCTAAAAACTCCGGAGACAAACCGGATAGAAACAAGCAGCTACGATACCACCAAAATAAAAATAATAACACCTACCCCCAACAGTACCCTGCCAGCCGATAGTTCCCATACTATTCAGCTGAGAATAAAAGACACCATTAATTTGGCTTACATTGACCTGATTTTTCAGGGTAAATCCATTGTTTCGGTTAGTCGGGCCGCCATACAGTCTTTCACAATTAAAATTGATTCTTCTTTTTCAGGAAACCAGTCTATCTCAGCCACGGCTGTTTACGATAGGGCCACCGGAACCGATTATTACACCGACACAGTTACCGCAAATGTATTCACCAATGCTGTGCTCACAGGGTTTACTGCAAAAGCCGATACCAACTACATTTATAAAAATCAGCTTTTCTTTCCTGTTTACACGGCTATTTATACAAACTACAGTGCAGGAATCCCACCCAACAGCCCGGATCTAACTGTAAATGTTGCTAACACAACACTTATGCAGTACAATACTACGCAGCATGCTTTTTATGCAATAGCTGATACTGGCACTACCAAGGCCATAATTACCTACAAAGGATTTAAAGATACAATTACCTTTGTCCTAATTCCTGGCCTGTACAGCGGCTGTATCAACCGCACTACCGGTAATACAACATTGCGAAATGTAGCCAACTGGTCAAGAAACACTATCCCTGCTACCTGCGATTCGGTAGTAGTAATGCCCGGCCATACATTGGTAATTGATAGTTCTATGCAAATCCGTTCGCTCTACATTTCTGCGGGGGCAACTGTTTCCCTTGCTGATTCCGCCGTTCGGTTGCAGATTGGCGGAGCAGATGATGGCAATCAGTTTTTTATTAGCTATGGTACCTTAACGGTTAGTAAAGGTAAAATAGCCATCAACGGAAACCTGCAATTAATGACAGGCAGCAATTTTACCATGACAGGTGGTGAACTGATAGTAGACGCCAATACCGGTTTTACAGAAACCAGTTTGCTTAAGAGTAGAAACATTTTCGATGTAGTCGGCACATTGAACAACTTTTCCTTTACAGGTGGTACTTTACAAATTGTTGATCCACCCTTAGATAGCAGCAGCCAAGCCATTCGCTGTGCTTATAATTTTGGAGATAATACTATTCTAAAGTTTGGCGATGGCGTTTCTACAACAGCTAGTAACAATCCAAATGGCTTTGGTGGAAACCTGATGCCAGCAAAGATTGGCAGGCTAGTACTGGATGCAGCTACCGGAGCAAATAACCGCATTTTCATTAATCTGAATCCACTTACCACTAAGTCTTCTGTACTGGTAAAGTCGGGCAACCTAGTTCAACAGGCAATAATTCGAGTGGAACAATAAAGTAGCTATTTGTATATAAGCAGATAGGCTTTATATAAGTTATTCTAACCAGATTTGAATTATTACCTACAGCGGGGTCATATTATTAACGTCCTACGTGGAAGAAAAGTTACGTGTTTAAAAATTAACAGCTTCCACCATTTTAGAATAACTTACTTCTTCACCCTCTCATCATATTGTTTCTGCAACTCATCCATTGCTGCAGCATATCCTTTTGGGTTAACGAAGGCTTCGGGGTTGTAGGCATCACCCGGCTTATGCTTTTCATCCAGACTAAACTGGCTGGAATGTGCCGCCAGCCAAATGTCGAATGGCAGGTCTTTCATAGCCTGCAAGGTGTATGCATAATCTTTAGCAATAGTGGGGTAAGCCACAATGCTATCCAGCGAACCATCCACAATAATGGTAGGCATATTGGCAAGCAATACCCGGTAATTTTTTGTGCTATCTTTTACGGTAAATAAATAACTACAAGAACCTTTGGTATGGCCGGGGTGATGCAGTATTTCCAGCTTCATACCGCCCAGCGAAACGTTGTCGCCGTTGTGTAGCAATCTATCGGGTTATACAGGTTGGAAGCTCATACCGTACTTACCCATTTCATAGTCTTTTGCACCACCGCTGGTGGCAACGGCTGCATCCCCTGCATCAATCATTAGTTTGGCGCCGGTTTGCGCTTTAATGGTGGCCATAGCACCCATATGGTCATAGTGGGCCTGCATGGTGAGCAGTACTTTTATATCCTTCATTTTAAAGCCCAGTGCAGTAAGGTGCAAAGCAATCAGGGTATCTGAACCGGCACAGCCGGTATTGATAAGAATATGGCCTTTGGGAGTAGTGATGAGATAACAAGCCAGGTCCTGTGTGCCCACATAATACAGGTTGCCCGCAATGCGAAAGGGTTGATAATCGGCTGTCCATTCCGGCTTAATCCTCGGCTCCTTTACCGTCTGGGTAAATGCTGGTGGCGTAGCAATACCTAAAAAGCAGGACAGAACAAGAAAAGTAAAAACAATTTTACGCATAGGCTGGCAAAGGTATTCACCTGCCTATTGAAAATGGTTGTGGTGACAAACTACCAGGCTATGCACATAGCGGTGCCACAATCCGGCATGTTGATATTATTCGCTGTTTTTCTTTCTTGTTGTGGCGGCTTTTTTGGCGGCCGCCTTACGTGCTGTTGGGCCTTTGGTTTCTGCTGCTTTTTTGGCCGATGCAGATTTATCGGCAGTGGTGCGTTTGGCAGCGGCCGACTTGGTTTGCTTCGATAAAGCTTCTGACGAAACGGTATCGGTTGGTTCCCGCTTCAGTGCCTTTTTGCTAGCCTCCGACCGCTTCTTCGATACTGGCTTGTCCGACTTTGCACGTGCATCTTCCTGCGCTGCTTTTTTCTTTACGGCTTTGCTGGCATTTTTGGTTGGGGCTTTAAAGCCAGACCGCCGGGCCTCCGACAAACCAATGGCAATGGCCTGCTTGGTATTCCTGGCGCCATGCTCGCCTCTCTTTATTTTTTCAATTTCGTCGTGTACAAACTCGCCTGCCTGGGTGCTGGCGCTTTTACCTTCTTCTTTGTCCTTCTGGGCTTTTTTAATGGTGCTTTTATCGGGCATAGTAAGTAAATTTTATATGCACTTCGCCTCAAGGAATATGCCATCTGCTCTTATTTTATCACGAACATTTCGTACCATCTTTAAATAATAATTTTATTTTGGTACAAAATTGTACCTTTTTTATTTTTGATTGCAAAACCGGTACAAATTGTCTACTGAAAAAATTGTAAGAGAATATTTCGGCTGGAGCCAGGAGCATCTGGCTTTTTACTTATCGGTAAGCCGCAGCCTGGTAAAATTGGTTGAAGCAGGTGAACGTAGCCTGCCGCTTGCCGCATTTACTAAACTAACGCACTTGTATTTATTTACGGTAGGGAAAGACGCAGCAGGTAAGCTATTGCCTAAAACTGCGGAGACAACAGCACCAACAAAAAGCGACAACAAAAAACTGCTGCGGCAAGCAACCCGCCATAGATTACTGGCTGATAAAGCAGAGCAGCAACTAGCCGATATGCAACAGCGCTACCAACAAGCTCAAAATAGTATGGCGCTGTTTAAGCACCTGCAGCCCACCGTATTTGCTGCTACTGATGAAGAAGGCAAAAACGATAAAGTATGGCTGGAACTAATAGAAGCAAAAGCTGTGGTGCAATTGCGGCGGGCTGGACCAGCCACACAGGCTATGCTGCAATGGAAATTAGATTGCTATCGGTTTGCGGCGGAGAGGGCGAAGGAATTGGCTGATATATAATAGCACCAC
This sequence comes from uncultured Chitinophagaceae bacterium, assembly GCA_964242675.1. GTDB lineage: Bacteria > Bacteroidota > Bacteroidia > Chitinophagales > Chitinophagaceae > JAZKFT01. The sequence goes on along the minus strand of CAXTDG010000037.1, from coordinate 9,450 downwards.
ATGCCTGTCTTTGCAATGGTAGATTTGAAAAACCTTTTTACTTTACACAGCCTACTGCTGCTTATGAAATTCAACCACCTACTCTCTTCCATCCAGCAAACACATGATGCGTTGCAAAGGCAGTCTGTTGCTGCTATCAATCGTTCGCTTATCATCCGCAACTGGTTGATTGGTTTTTACATTGTAGAGTTTGAGCAAAAGGGTGAAGACCGGGCTAGGTATGGAGATGCTTTACTTGAAAGCTTATCTTCTGGGTTGAAAAAGAAAGGACTTACTAACATAAATGAAAGAGAGCTTAGAAGATTCAGAGCTTTCTATCTTATTTATCCTTACTTATTTAGAGCTTTCGATTTAGAAACGCTAACTCTTGCAATTCGGGGGACAGTGTCCCCCGTTTTTGATAAACAAATTCTTGGGACACTGCCCCAAGAATTATCAGCATCTGAAAATCAGCATTTAGCAATTGTTCAGGCAGTGTCTGAACAATTGCTGGTTCCGCCTGATAAAATTCTAAATCGGCTTTCTTTTTCGCATATTGCTGAATTGTTACCTATTGATAACCCGCTAAAACGAGCCTTTTATGAGATAGAATGTATAAAAGGTACTTGGAGTGTACGGGAACTAAAGCGGCAGATAAATAGCTTATACTTTGAGCGAAGTGGCTTAAATAAAACACATTAATTAGCAACAGACTGATATTCAGCTAGAGCCGTTTGAATTGTATATTTTTCTGTAGCATTTTTCTTAATCTTTTCTTCCATATGTTGTATAGCATAGTATAGAAAATTTACGTCTTTTATCTTATTTGTATTGTCAGCAATGAATTGTTCAAGTGTTCTTTTAACGAGAAGAAAATTTTCGTTTGAACTCGTACCTATACTTTGAAAAGCAGCTAAAATGCTATCCTCTAGCCTATTAAAATCATCTTTCTTGAACTCTGGCAGTTTTGATAACTCTAGTAACTCTATTAGTATATTTAATGCCTTAGGATCTCTCAACTCATTGATTTTTCTAAAGTAAATTCTAAAATCTAGCTTTGGATCTGGAGACTTGATTAAATGATTTGCTAGGTAAAAAAATCCCTCAATATCATTTTGCTCCATTAAATGATTAGCAGCACGTACTTTACTATCTTCTGACTGTTCTAAGCTTTCAAGGATTTTGAGCATTTCCTCTATTATAAAGTCTCCCTCCTTACCTGTATTCTCTAGTAATTGTATTGCTTTCCATCTTAGATACTCTGATTGGGCATGCAATGAAAACTTTTTCAAATCCTCATTGTCATTTGTTTTTGAAAACCAAAGAGACAAAAGCTCACTAAACTTGTATTCATATACAGTACTACACTCTAACTTTTGTAATATGTAAGAGTAACTTAGAGTATAATTGTGCCGAACTGCATAGCTCGCATTGTTTATCCATTGAAGGGTATTCGTGTCCAAATTTTGGATGTTTTTAAAAACTCTTTCCAAAATCTTATCCTTTGCAACAAACTTTTCTAACTGCTCGATACTTCCGGGTTCAGATACATTGAAGTCATACCTAAAGTTTACAAGAGTAGTAAAGTCTAAAAACTTATCTTCTGAAAGTTTGATCTCTAATTTGTTTACTAAATCCCAGAGTATAGCACTCGTCTTAGCATTATGAATAGACCAGTCGCTAATAAACTCTCTTTGATGATCATTTACAATTACACTTTTCTTATTTGAGATGTAGGAGTGTATAGCCTTAATAGTATAATCTAAAAAGGAGTTGCTATTAATCCACTGCTTAAATCTTTCAATTGTAAAAATTTCATTGTTTCTCATTAAATGATAGACTATCTGTATCGCAGAGTCACAAACCCTATTCTCAACATCAGAGAATGTTTGCCTCTGATAATTCAGCATAATATCTCTATCAACAAAATCACTTCCAGTACTATTAAAAAATTTACGAAGTTCACTTTCCATTTGACTTACATCAAACAAAAGGTTGAAACTATCTTGATTTCTTTCTGTATGAATTTTCTCCCAGTCTTTGGATACAGGAACTTCAATTCGAAAATTAAACAACTCAGCTAACTTATCCCTTAGCAGTGAAAGTGAATCTTGAAGTCCTACATCTTCATTTCGCCAAATCATTGAGCTATAGAGAGCTTTTAAGTTGTCTTCGAGAGTATCACTGCCTTTAAAGTGACTGATAAACTGTTCAACCAATTCGGTATTAATTAATCTAGCAGAGGCTGTTCCCTTGATATACGAATCCAACTTCTCATCATTCCAGATTTCTATAAATGCTTTCCATCTATTCCCTGTATTAATAAGAAAATTAAAAATTGCATCAGATGTAGAGGACTTTTCGATATTATAGTCACTTACTAAAATCTTCTTCAGTATCTGATAAAACTCTTCATATTCAGTATAAACTAGTTCTGCTCTTGTGATTAATAATGATGAAGTTTCCGGATAATCATGTATGAAAGCATTTCTTCTTTCTGAATTATTAGAAAGTTCTTCAAGTAGTTTGAGTAAGGAATTTGCAGATTTTACCTCCTTTATACCACGCTCAAAATAAATTGATTCATCTGCCAAATGAAAGCTTTCTCGATCAGATGTTTTTGGATTAGAGTTCATTAACGTAATTCCATAGACAAACACATCAATGTAATCATCTACTAGATTTAAACCCAAAAGTAGTTTGTACAGGCCTGCTCTTACATATTGGCTATGTCTTAATTCAAAACGTTTTATGATAAAGTTGACTAATAATGGATCCTCTATTTTTAAATCTGCTATTGTGCCTAAAATAGTATAAACATCATGATTAGTAATAGTATCTCTCAACAAGATACTTGTCAATGCAGACTTAATCCTATCTATGTGTCCTGCATAGTTTTTTATTTGGAATGCTCTAAGTATGTCTAATGAGCTCATTATTTCGATTCGAGTAGATTCATCTTTCTCTAAGAAAGAAAGTAAATACTCTAAACTTTGATCAGCTTCACCAAATCTTGCCAATTCTCTAGAAGAAAACTTATTAGAGTGTATCCAGATTCCCTTCTTTGTGTAAAAGTCAAATACTTCCTTAAATATTTTTATTCGCCGATTAACAGTAAGTCTATCTATGTCAAACTTTATGACTATTTCTTTGTCATGTTCGATTAGCCAGTCTAATAACTCCTGCGCTACACCTTCATTATTGCTAATAAAAAAAGACAAAGTGTTCAACCAAGTTGGTTTAATTTTCTTTTCATTTCCAGTTTCCGTTGAAATAATATCAATTATTTCTTTGAGACTTTTACCAGAAAGTACTCTTGCAGCTAAATACTCTTGAATATTATTGTGTTCAAAACTCCAGTTATTTTGTTCTTCGTGTCTTTTAAATGCAGGGAAATATTTGCAACGTTCGAAATCATCCGCTATTGGAAACAGAATAGCTAATTCTGAATCTGTTATGAAGTTTTTGCCAAGTATCTCAAGCACAAATGCGATTCTTTCAAGGTATTCGAATATAAATTTTTTATTTAAAGAAGATATAGTTGTATTAAAGTGTTCTTTGTCATTATTATAATATTTCGTCAGTGCTTCTTCCATAAGAGTAGATCTACCATTGCCTAGATCTCCATTCCGTTTATAAGCACCAATCAAAATGTTTAGGAAAAAAGGTTTTTGAACTAAGTCTGTGAGGTTATAATTATAAACGTTTTCGATAAACTTAGTTCCATCAATTTGACAGTGTGTAGTTACATATCTTTCTACTTCTTGCATAGATATTTCAAGCAGATTATAAACTGAAAACTCATTTATAGTACCAGAAAAATTCTCATACGGCAACTCATAAAAGTTAGTACGGCAAGAAATAACTATTCTTATGAGAGGGTTGTCCTCAACAAACTTTAAAATTTTTCGAACAGCTGTTTGAAAATAAGTTGGCTGGACCTCGTCTAAACCATCTAAGAAAATAATCAAATTTCCTGGATCCTGATCATCCCATGTTTTCGGAAGAAATTCTTTTATATTTTCATCCGTGTAAGAATTAAAGCGTTTGTAAATTGGAATGAGTTCTGAATCACTCTTTTGGAGTTCATGAGCTAAATAAAGTAGTTCGATTGACTTCCCAGATCCAGCTCCTCCAAGTACAACTACATGTTTATGGGTTTTAATGAGTTCAACTAACTGTATGGTTCCAATTTCTGGCTTGTAAAACCAAACGTCTCTATCCTTCTGATGATCATATAACTTTAAGTAGCGTGGTATGTAATGTTCTATCTTTAAACTCGGAAGAGAAAACTGTTGATTGAAACTTTTTGCTATTTTAATTAAATCTGTTTGTGATAATCTAAATATCATTTGTCCACTTTGATTCAATTCACAACTCACTTCGTCAAATAGAGGCCTCTGTTTATACTTACTGCTAACCATTCTGGTCACCTCATTAAATAATTCACCGGCAGATATTGTTGGTGATACATTCTGTTCCAAATACTCACATAAAGCATTATTAAAAGGGCTTCCTTCACCAGCAATTCCATCCAGAACTTTCTCCTCACCTCCAGAAGTAAAGATCCATCTAGATCTTAATGAATCTAACTTTGAATGACTTAAAGTACTAGTAGATCCACGTGTAACAAAAGCTCCTGAAAAGCAAGAGTCTGAGATTAAAAGAATATGCTTTGCAGGTATTGACTTTATTTCATCAATAATTTGCGAGTTATTGATATAGTCTCTACGAGTGTTTCTAGCCCCATATGGAATCCAATATCCAACTTTTGATTCTGGATCCTGAATACCATGTCCTGCATAGTATATTATTAAGTTATCCTTAGCTGTGCATTTCTCATTCAAATCAAACAACTTGTCAAGTATATTTTTGTGTGTAGCTTGACTATCTACAATTGGATCAAAAGCCAAACTGAATCCATATTTCTCTATTAATAGTGTTGAAAATCTCTCAACATCATGCTTAGCATTGGATATCTCTGGATATGTGCTATCTCGGTAATCATCTATAGCTATAGTTAACAATAAGTACTCACCTGGCATGCTTTTGCAGTTAGTATTTTGAATACGCTAAGTTATACTTTCTACCGCCCACCCGGTGGACAATACATCTTCAAATAATTGGTATACAGCGTAACCAAATGCTCACTCGTAATAGCCTCTTCGGAGATGCCATGCGTACGGTTCGGGTAGCTCATTAGCTGGAATTGCTCTATCCATTATTATCTTCACCTCATGCCCGAACACCAAAACATAGAATACAAACAAAGCTGGCACGACGACTATTTGAAATGGATTGTTGGCTTTGCTAATAGCCAGGGTGGTACCATCTTCATAGGTAAAGATGATGAGGGTAATATTGTAGATGTACCTGATTATAAAAAGTTGCTGGAAGATTTGCCTAATAAGATTCGGGATATGCTGGGCATTATGGTGGAGGTGAATCTATATGACGAAAGCGGCAGGCATTACCTGGAAATTATTACGCCACCGTACGCCGTTCCTATTTCATTGAGGGGTGTGTACTATACCCGTAGTGGCAGTACCAAGCAAGAGCTAAAGGGCAATGCCTTGATGGAGTTTTTACTTCGCAAAACCGGTAAAACCTGGGATGATGTAATAGAACCGTCTGCCACTATCCAAGACATTGATACAACCGCCGTTGACAGATTTATTAAAGCAGCTATTAAAAGTGGTCGTTTACCCGATGTATCAGAATTGCCCTTAGCTGATTTGCTTGATAAACTAAGACTTACAGAAGAGGGAAAGCTAAAGCGGGCAGCCATTATTTTATTCGGCAAAGATCCGGGCCGTTTCTTTCGCAGCATGACGGTGAAAATGGGCCGCTTCGGTACCTCCGACCATGACCTCCTCTTTCAGGAAACATCAGAGGGCAATCTTATTCAAACACTTGATGATGTACTCACTACGCTGGATAGAAAATTCTTTATCAAACGGGTGAGTTTTGAAGGTATGCTTCGCATTGAACGGGGCGAGTACCCAGCCGCAGCCGTACGGGAAATGCTGCTGAATGCACTCGTTCACCGTGACTATATGGGCAGTAATATCCAGATTCGTATGTACGACAACCATGTAAGCATTTGGAATGATGGAACTTTACCACAAGGGATTACGCAGGAATCTTTGAAACGCAATCACCCATCCAAGCCCCGCAATCCGCTTATTGCTGATGTTTGTTTTAAAGGTGGTTATATTGATGCATGGGGCCGTGGCACCATCAAAATCATCAACACTTGCCTGGAAGCGGGCTTGCCGGAACCCCAGATAATAGAGCAGGATGGCGGTATGTTGGTGACGTTGTACAAACAGGCAAACAGCAAAGTAGAACTGCCTCAAAAAGGATTAAATGAAAGGCAAGAAAGAGCAATTCTATATGTACAGGAGAAGGGTCGAATTACAAATGCGGAGTATCAGAAGGCCTTTGATGTTTCTAGAAATATAGCTAATAAGGATTTGAGTAAACTGGTGAAAGCAGGATTTTTAGTAGCAAATGGTTCAAAGGGGCCAAGTGCATTTTACACTTTGCCGTAGTTGCGCCATAGTTGCGTCAATTGCGCCATAGTTGCGCCACAGTCGGCTCATAATAGGCTCACAGTTGGTTCACCATTGCACAATAATTGCACATTTAATTGCACCAAAAAATTGCAACCTCTCTATTAAAAGTGAAAAAGCAAAAGCCGCAGCTATTTAAAACTGCGGCTTTTCTTATTGTTCATTATTCATTGTTACCTGTTCATTCCTTACCGCCCACCCGGCGGGCAATACATCTTCAAATAATTGGTATACAGCGTAGCCAAATGCTCGTTCGTACCCGCACCTTCGGAGATACCATGCGTACGATTCGGGTAGCTCATTAGCTGGAACTGCTTGTTGTTTTTAATCAGTTCGTTGATGAGCATTTCGGCATTGTTGTAATGCACATTATCGTCGCCGGTACCGTGGATGTACAGCAGGTTGCCCCGCAGGTTTTTAGCATACGTAATGGGCGAACCTTTTACAAAATCTTCCCGGTTTTCCTGCGGTAGGCCCATGTAGCGTTCCTGGTAAATATTGTCGTAGGTAAGTTCGTTGCCCACGGCTGCTACAGAAATACCTGTTTTGTAAATATCGGGGTAGCGAAACATCAGGTTCAGCGTGGCTGAGCCACCACCACTCCAGCCCCAAACGGCTATGCGGCTGGTATCTACATATTTCCATTTCAAAATTTCCCTTGCCGCATCGGCCTGGTCGTCAATATTTACGATGCCTATTTTGCGGTACACACTTCTGCGCCAGGCCCGGCCTTTGGGTACAGGTGTGCCCCGGTTGTCGATTGAGATGTAGATGTAGCCATCATCGGGCATATTGCCCCGGTACAGGCGGTTGCGACCGGTGCCCCACTGGTCTTTTACGTTTTGGCCCCAAGGCTCCGTGTATACATAAAATACCACCGGGTATTTCCTGGTGCTGTCGAAATTGGAGGGCAGCACTTTCCAGGCATCCATGGTTACGCCAGCGGGGGTAGTAATGGTAAAAAACTGGATATCCAGCGGCTTGCCCCGGCGGTTGATGGGCGCAGGCGTTTTATGGATAATGGTATGGGCAGGCAGTTGCACCAGGTCGCTCACGGTAGCTGTGTGGGCATTGGAAAACTGGTGAAACGCAAAGGTGCCCGTAGGCGATACATCGTAGTTGTGCATGCCCGGCTGATCGGCGGGGGAAAGGCGCTGTGCCGTGCCGCTACCATCCAGCTTAGTACGGTACAAATACTTTTGCGTGGCATTGGTGGGCGATGCAAAAAAGTACACATAGCCGCTCTTTTCGTCGATGGTGCAAATGTCCATAACATCATAAGCGCCCTTGGTAATCAGTGTTTCCTTTTTGCCATCCCGGCTAATGCGGTAGAGGTGCCGCCAGCCATCCTTCTCGCTGGGCCATACGAAGGCCGTGCCGCCCTGTAGCCAGTCCCAGCCGCCGTAGGCATAGTCTTCATCCCACAAGGCCTGTATATCAATCCAGGCGCTATCCCGCTCGGTGTAAATGGTGCTGGCCGTACCGGTAGCGGTATTGCACAGCATAATATTGCTCTGGTTCTGTTTGCGGTTCAGGTGCTGAATAATGAGTTCGTTGCTATTACCTGCCCATTCCATACGAGGCACGTACGATTGCAGCACCGGGTCGGTTGGAATATCCATCCATTTAGTAGCAGCGGTAGAAACATTGACTACGCCAATCTTAAATGGCGATGGCGTTTCACCGGCTATGGGGTATTCCACCGGCACATTGAAGGGGTAAATAGAATCGGTATTGTTCGTCATCAGGTAGTTTTTCACCTGGCGGGCATCTATTTGCCAGTAGGCAATCTGCTGCCCATCGGGGCTCCAGCGAAAACCATCTCTGCAAAAAAATTCTTCTTCGTATGCCCAGTCGAACGTGCCGTTGATGAGTTTATCGGTGCCATCGGTAGTCAGCGCTTTGCTGGTGCCACTGGCCACGTCTTCCACAAAAATATTGTGGCCGCTTACATAAGCAACCTTATTAGCATCGGGCGAAAGCTTGGCAAACATGAGGCTGGATGCAGGCTTGTCTTTACCAATTTGTTTCAGCAATTTGGTGGTGAAATCGAGCACCCAATAATCGCCACGGGTATTGTAACGCCACACTCGTTTGCTAGCCGTGTAAATGAGCATTTTGCTACCATCGGCCGAAAAGAAAAAGTTCTCTACCGGCAGCGGTTTGGTTTGCCCTGCGGGAATTAATACCGTGCTATCCGCAATCACCATGGACTGCATGGAAGGCAGGCTTATTTTCAGGATTTTACCGCCTTCTATTTGGTAGTAGGCATTGCCATCGGCCGTCCATTTGGTTTTGCCAGCAGGCTGGGCAGCAAGCATTACAGCAATAAACAAACAACAAAGAGATGCAAGAATTTTCATTGGATACAAATAGCATTTGATGAAAGAACCGGCAGGGAAGGTAAGGGCAATGTTGGGTTCACTTGTTTACCGCTAAAAGAGCCGTTTAAAGTTTAAGGTCCAAGGTTTAAAGTTCTGCTACTCTGGCTTTGCCGGGTTTCCCATCACGGGTTAGCTCTTTTTACTGTTTTCTTTATGGGCCCGGCAATAGAATACGCATAAAGCAGTAGTGGTCCCGTACGTACGGGATTCAAGTGTAGAATATCTATTTGGCTTTTATTGAAGCGAGTCATTGTCCGAATCAGGATTTACAGGATGGAAGGATGAAATGGATTAAATACAATGAATAACTACGATTAAAAAGAAAACCCGACCATACTTTGGGAACGTCGCATAAAAGAAACGTAACTCAGAATATCATTTTGATGTGCAGAATTAAAAGGGCAACAAGTCAAAAAGTAAAACACAGCGCTAATAAACTTTGGAGAGGCGCAGGCCAGAAAAAGCTGCCGGAGGCGATAGCGTTTTTCTTGAATTTTCTTTGCTTCTTTCTT
>CAXTDG010000036.1:0-15243 GCA_964242675.1 uncultured Chitinophagaceae bacterium | reverse complement strand
GGGTAGCAGCAGCCATTCGTGGGCCAAGGGATGAGAACAGCGCTTCGCAGGGACAGTCCGTTAGTTGACGGATTGGTGCAGTGGGTGTCAGGACTTCGTTTGTTAGTTGCCGGATTGTTGCAGCGGGTAGTGAGGGGCCATCCGTTAACCAACGGCCCCTTTTCCCGGTTTGTAAAAATGCATTGCTTAAACCTCACCCCAATAGGGGATATGAGGTTTTAGTATACTTATTACTTCTTATTCTTTTAAAAACGTTTTAATCCTATATTATCATGATTCTTACCATTAAACTCTCCGCCCTTCCAACAATGAGTACACACAGTTTATGCAAAATGTACTAAGTGCTATTGATCGCTACGACCCCACAGCCCTACAGATAAAGCCCGATTATGATGCCTTGATGAACGAACTTACCGGTACCAAAAAGGTGCTGAATGAGGATACCGGTAGCAACACTACCGACGAACTGGTGCGGCTGGATACCCGACGGGACAATGCCTTTAGCGGTACACTGGCCCTGATAAATGCAAATACTTATAGCACTGATACTGCCACAAAAGAAGCCGCTAACCTACTGGCGGCCCACCTGGAAAACTTTGGCCCGGCACTAATAAAGGAAAACTACCCTACCGAAACCAGTAAGCTACAAAAGATACTGCTGGATTGGGCCACCAAACCCGACCTAAAGGCTGCTGTAATTGCTTTGAACCTGGATAACTGGAAAACAGAACTAGAAGCAGCTAATACCGCTTTTGACACTCGCTATGTAGATCGCTCTGTAGCAGCTGGCACCAACAAAAGCGACCGGGTATATCAAAAAAGGCCAGCCATTACCCTATTGTACGATGAACTACTGCTACAACTGGATAGCTGGTATAACGTGAAGAAAAAAGCAGACCCCTGGGCCACTGCTGTGGCAGCGGTAAATGGGGTGATAAAAGACTACAACGATATGCTGGCCATCCGTGCCGGTAAAGGAAATACCAGTACCGATACGTCACCTACTGTTTAGTTATTAGATTGCTTATTAAAGAGGCACTTTCGCTGTAAGTGCCTCTTTGTATTTGCCCCATCAATGATAGCTAAATTAATAAATGGCAGATTATAAATATATTATGCTCACCGCTCTGGTTCGTGGGGACACAAACCGGGGCAGGGGTCTTAATAGATATGGAGAACACTTGAAGAAGACACTCGAACAAAAGAAGCAGCTAGAAATAAATAATTAAAATTCAGGCAAGGGCACTATTGTAATTTCTGTAGCTTGTGGTGCAACCCATGACTTATGGTTGTTCATCCACTATTCTATACTTGACTACACATTTCAGGCTGAACGGTGATAGAAACGCTCGGCATGTATAAAAATTCTATCTTACTAAAGGTTATTGTAGAACCAGTTAGTAATTCTAGAAATGTTTTAATTATTAATCTTCCGGAAACCCGTTTTTTTATTGGCAATGGCTTTACTAATTATCTATGCGGAAAATGCAATCGCCTGCTTGCAGATAGTATTGATGACAATAGCTTAAACAACCTTGTACTAAAGTGTAACAAATGCCAGTGCTACAATGAAATTCTGACTTTAAAATTGGCTAAAAAGATTTAATCAAGTAACTGCTCCATTTATAATCATATTGCTTCGCTACTTTACTTCGTGTCTCATGAAGCGAAATAGTCGAACAGTTTAAATCTGCCATTCTGTTTCCGACACAAAGCGTAGCAAACGAGAAATAAGTACTAGTAATAATCATTTTCTTAAAGCTTACATAGACATCCTTTTCTTATTTACTTTTATCACATCTTTCTTTTTAAGACTGTTTGTGAACATGGAATCTCCGCTTTTAAGTAGTGATCAACTACTAGCAATCCTTTCTCTATCAGAAAACGCTACGGCCATCTACACTACCGAAAAAATTATTATACAATCGGCCAACAATGCCATGCTGAGCCTTTGGGGAAAAGACCATAACGTTATTGGTAAGTCGTTGAAAGAGGTACTACCAGAACTAGGAGACCAACCGTTTTTTAATATACTGCAATATGTGTGGAAAACCGGTACTACTTATACTGCTAAAGATACTCCTGCCAGCTTGCTGATAAATGGTGATTACAAAACTTCTTATTTCGACTTTACTTATCGGGCTCTAAAAAATGCCGACGACAAAACATATTGCATTTTACACACAGCTACAGATGTAACAGAACGTTACAAGGCTAATTCGATAGTTAGCTTAAAAGAACAGGCAATGGTTGATTTGAATGTCAAACTGAGAGATTCGAATGAGGAACATGCTGTAATAAATGAAGAACTAAGGGTTACCAACGAGGAACTAACCCATTCACAACATACCCAGAAAGAGACATATGAAAAACTACTGGAGAATGAACGATGGCTGCAAAGTATTATTGATACGATGGCAGAAGGCGTAGGTATTGTTGACCGTACCGGCCAACTCATATACGCTAATCAAATGGCACAAAAAATTTTGGGCCTTACCGAAAGCGCCATTAAAGAGCGAACCTACGATGACCCCCACTGGCAAAACCTGCGGATAGATGGTACCCCCCTGCCAAATGAAGAACACCCAATGGCTATTATGATGGCTACTGGTAAGCCTGTGTACGATCATGAAATTGGAGTACAACCACAAAACGCAGAGCGTTTTTATATTGCTATTAATGCTGCACCGCTGTTTGATGTAAATGGGAACCTGAATGGTGGTATTGGAACCTTTATGGACGTAACAGCCCGGCGCAAAGACCTGCAAAGCAAAGACGATTTCATTTCTATAGCCAGCCACGAACTAAAAACACCGCTTACCAGTTTGAAAGCAGCGCTACAATTGCTGGATAAAATGAAGGGAACTCCATCGTCTGTGTTACTCCCCAGATTGATAGACCAATGCACCCGAAGCATCGAAAAAATGACCAACCTGGTAGAAGAATTACTGGATAGTAGCCAAATGATGCAGGGCCAGTTGCAACTGAACAAGACCACATTTACCATAGCCGAAATGCTAAACCAATGCTGTAATCATGTGCGGATGGCAGGTAAGTACGAGTTGGTTTTGCAGGGCGATATGGAACTGCAGATGTATGCAGATGAACAACGGATAGACCAGGTAGTGGTGAACTTTGTAAATAATGCTGTGAAGTATGCTCCTCAGAGCCTGAAAATATTTTTGATAGTAGAGAAGCTGGACGGTATGGCCAAAGTATCGGTAAAAGATACCGGGCCAGGAATATCGTCAGATAAATTGCCACATTTATTTAACCGGTACTACCGGGCAGGCAGTAGTAAACAGGCTGGTTTGGGCCTGGGCTTGTACATAAGTTCCGAAATTATTAAGAAACACGGTGGCAACATAGGGGTAGATAGTGAAGAAGGAAAAGGCAGTACGTTTTGGTTCACCGTTCCTGTATAGTAAATCGTAGTTTGTAATTTCATGTTAGCCAGCGCCACTTTTTACCTGGCTGAGTTCCTGTTAACTTTTGGTATTATCAAATAAGGATGAACCTTTTTTCGTTATGAAAATTTTTCGTAAGGTTCTATAAGCTATTTTCGCCTCCCCCCAATTCTATGACAATTACAAAAGGTACAGTTTTACATATTTCTTTTGTACTTAGTGCAATGCTACTGGCAACTTACGGTTGCCAAAAAGAACTTCCGGTACCCACAGATTTGCCGCCAACTGTTTTTGTAAAAGTACCTGTCGATACTATCACTATCCGTGCTTTTTACGGTCATCAGGGCCTTACTCCACCCAACATCGGTACAGTTGTTTTTCCGCAGTATGCTTATGAGGTACCTGTGGTAAATAAACTAGCCTTTATGAGTGCCTATACCGGATTAAACGGATATGGAGATAGTGCCGGTACCATTAAGAAGAATGCGATAAACGAGTACAACGGAGAGTTTTACAATACAAACGTCAATGCCAAAGGAAACGCCTGGGTTACCATAACACCAATCAACCATCCACAGTCCGACCTTAGCACTGTATCGGTTGAAGGCAACTTTGCTTACGACAAGTTTTTTAAATTTCACCGGCAACTTGCTATTACCATCAAATTAGTAAATGGTATGTGGGAACACAAGGACACGGCAGCCAACGGCAAAATTACTATATACCAAATGGCAGCTTTGCTTATGACGACTACGGAAAGTGTAGAAACGGGCCTTGCAACCCAAAACTGGGTACAAAAACTAAAGAATGGCCAAAGTGAAACCTATCTAACATTTGTGAATCAACGTGGTTTTATTCTGCAGCCACCTAAAACATTGGAAGGCAAACCCATTGCCTGGTATCCACATTTATATCAATAGGCTACTTGCCCTCTTGCAATTAGAAATCTAACAACGATTTGAATTAAAATAAAATGACCTACAGATATTTAAAAATATCTGTAGGTCATTGAAATAGTGTCGCTTTAGATGTAGTTGTAGCTAGGCGGTATTAGTGATCTTCCAACAATACTATTCAGATTCCTTTTACAACACTTCTGCTTCCGGCTTTACCCTGCTTAGCAGCTTAGCCTCTTTTCTCTGCTGCTTATGCGGCAGATAGTATTCTTCACGAAAGCTTTTTGTGGCATCGTTATAAGACGAAACGCCCCCTATGAAGTGCATAAACTTAATATAGTACCAGGCAAAATCAATCTGGTAAGGTTTCAAACCTGACTTAGCACTTTTAGGATACAGGTGGTGGTTATTATGCCATTCACCTGCTACTATACCCGGCCAGGCCTGGTTAATACTCATGTCGTTGCGGTTGTAGTCGGTTCCTTCCCGGCGCTGGTCTTTGCCTTTGCCATGACCTTCGTAGTTGAAGGTGCGTACACCTACCGTCCATACACCAGCACCGGTGAACAAGGCACAAGCCAGTGCATGACCACCAATGAGGTAGAATGCACCATACCAAAAGGCCCAATTAAGTACCCAATGTAAAACAGTAAGTGCCGGACTAACTACCGATCCCCATTTTAAGTATTGCTGATAGCTATTGGCCATAACACCGGTATGCCGCATTAGCTTTAGCACATGCTCATAGTCTTTTTCCGATAAATCTTTAGCAATAGGTTGATGGTTTACATCGGCCAAAAAACAGTATAAAAATCCAGCTTCAGCAAAGTAAGGATCACCTGGCGTATCACTCTTGGCATGGTGTACATGGTGGCTAATGGTATAAGTCTCCTCTGTAATAACAGCCAACGTAAGGTTGCGAGTAAAAAAACGCCAGAAATTATTGCGAAATGTAAAAGCGCCATGGGTACAATAGCGGTGGTGCCAAACGGTACCATGAGAACCCATGAAAATCATCCCATACACGGCACCTGCCAATAACAACCACCAGTTGAAGTACTGTGTAAAAAACAAAACACAAAAAGGAACCAGGCAAAGCACCTTCAACCAATTGACAAATGGCAGCCAGTTCTTTTTGTTTTCAAACACATTTAGCCTACGGAAGAACTCTCCGAAAATGGTAGACGGGGAAGGTTTAACCAGATTGCCGGAAGCATCTTGCCAGCCATAGGATGGTGGCTGTAGTACACGATCAATAAAGGCCATTTGGAAAAGAATTATAAAATGACTTAAGACAAGCGTCTCAAAACTTAAAAGGCCTTGATCGCTAAAAAATGGGAGAACGACTTTAGAGTAGTTTTATTGCCAGCAGGTGTGTCTTTGTTCAGTAAAATTATACAATAAATAATACCAAAAGGTAATACCTACTTATTTACTCCTTAACCCCTGGTTTAATTTCTAGCTACTTACCTGGTTTGTCACTTAAAAATAGCTTTACAACTGTACATAGTCTTCTCCCCAATTGCTGTTTCAATAACAAAATAGAGAAAAGATAAGTGCAAAGTGTAAGCTTCTCTTATGCCGCTATCTTCTTAGCGTCTTGCAATGGTTGGTGCACATGCTGGCTAACCACTGGCATCAAACGAATGATACGCAACTTGTGCAAACCCCGCATAATAATGTAGGTAGTATCGAATTCGAACCAGCGGCGGGCAAAGTTGGCGTTGTCTTTAGCATGGTGATGATTGTTCTGAAACAATTCTCCCATCAGCAAAACACCAAACGGGGTAGAATTACGGGAATGATCGTCGCTACCATAGTTGCGGTAGCCATATTTGTGGCCGCACCAGTTTACAATAGCACCCTGTATTGGCCCCATTAAAAAGTGAATAGGCAGCAACAAAAACCACCAAAGGCTTGGTGCAAAAGCAATGTAAAAAGCAATATAACCTACTGCAAACAACACACGGGTAACGATATGGTCACCAATACGATCCATCTTGTGCCATACAGGTAGATACTCATCAGTAAATTGTGCATCAGGCAAATTTTTACCAGAGCAAAAATCGTTGTAGATGTTTCGGGTATGCATCATCATCCCAAATACATCTTTAAAGAAATGAGGTGAATGGGGGTCTTTTTCGGTGTCGCTATACTCATGGTGCATCCGGTGCATTACGCCATAAGCCCGTGGCACCAGGTAAGATGAACCCTGCATAAACCAGGTAAAAAAGTAAATCACTTTTTCCCAGCCTTTGCTGGTGGTATACATTTGGTGAGATGCATAGCGATGCAGAAAAAAAGTATGGAAGAACAGGGATAGAAACCAATGGGCAAAGAAGAAAACTAGGATCAATAGCATGAATACAATTCAGAAATAAATAAGGGAGGCAAGATAGCCCCTATAGTAATGAGGAAAGGGTTACAGCAGTTTACTTAACGTAGGTTTACCTTTATTGTTTAACGAAACCGTTTTTTAAATATCGCTGCCAACAGCAGCTTATTTACCTAAAAAACATTCTATTCCCTTGTTTAAACGGCTACCAGCGGTAGCGTAAAATGGAATTGTGAGCCTTTCTTCAACTCGGTTTCGGCCCATATAGTGCCGCCATGCTGTTGAATAATATTGCGGGTAATATATAAGCCTACACCCATCCCTGAATAGTGACCAATAGCCTGTTTTTCACGAAAAAATTTCTCAAAAATCTGTTTCAGGTTTTTCTGGCTCATACCAATGCCTTCATCCCGAATGGTGACGGTTATTAGTCCGCTGTCGCCAGCAGTACAAGACAGGTAAATGTTGGTGCCGGGCATGGAATACTTAGCGGCATTGTTCAACAAATTGATGAACACCTGTTCCATACGCAGCCGATCTATACTCACCAGGCTATCAACATGCTGCCAGTCAAAGTGAATAATGTGGTTGGGCAATACTGGCCGGAGCGTACCAATGATCTCTTTAATAAAATCTACCAGTGACACCTGCTCTACGTTGTAGTCCAGTTTGCCCGATTCAATAACCGACACATCCAGCAACTGCTGGATAAGCTGTTGCAGTTTGGTAGTTTGCGAGTCAATTTTTTGTAAAAAGCTACTTACCTGTGGGCTGCATTCCGTTTCGCTAAGCCGTAATGCCAGTTGGGCATAGGCTTTTATAGAAGTAAGGGGGGTTTTTAATTCGTGGCTGGCAATAGAGATGAATTCGCTTTTCTTTTCGCTGAGGTAGCGGGAATGGCGCAACTGTTCTACCTGTTCGGAACTGATTTGTGCCAGCCGGTAATTTCTTATTTTAATGACCTCATAAGGTGTAGTGGGTACTAATTCTTTGAAATACTTTTCCATCTGGTTCAGTTTTGTTGCATCCAGCTTCACAAAACGAGGAATGCTAATTTGCATTTCTATCCAGGCTTCTATATCATCCTTATCATACAAAAAAGAAGGTACCAGCCGGGCAGCGGCCCGTAGCCCGGGTTCCTGACCGATAATACCAATGCTAGCCGGCAATACTACTTTGGCTGCTAAAAAAAATTTACCTGCCTGGTTGGCAACTGTAATAATGAGCCGTCCCTGGTTGGTTTTATCTATCACTTCCCGTACTGCTTCTGCTACAGCCGTAGCAAGTGTAGTTTGTGTAGCAACGGTGAATTGTAAGAAAGCAGCCACATTTGTCATGCGTTTCTGAGCCAGCACCAGGTCCATCTCATTTTCCAGGGTTATATTTCCTACTTCGGTCATGCTGCTTTTTAAATTACTTTACAAACTACTACTGACATATCATCTGTACGGCGGGCAAATTCTTTATAAATAGCTGCTGCTAGCATTACAGAATCATGCCGGTTAATCATTGCCAAATTTGCGGGAGTCCACCGGGAGCGGATGCCATCGGAGCAGGCAATAAACTGCTGATATTCCTCCTGTTTCAGGTAAGTATCGTTAATAGTATTAGGAATGTTATGACCAATAATACCGTTGTAGCACATCTGTGGCTTTATGTTCAGGCCGCCTATCCATTTAGTACCAATGTTGCCAACACCTGCAGCATTCCATGTACGGGTTGTAGTATTGTATAGCACCACATACCCCACTATTCCTCTTGTTTTTTTGATAGCCTGGTGAATATAGCGGATGGTTTCGGTAGCAGTTGTTTCAGTACATTCTTTAAATGCCTTTACTGCTTCGTTTACCGCAAGGTTAGCCTGGGGGCCATGCCCAAGTCCGTCGGCTACCAGTATTTTGAAACCAGTATCTGTAAGCTGAAAATAAGAGCCATCGCCACTTACCATTTCTCCGGGCTTGGCTACTACCAGGGCTTTAAAGTTGATGGCACTTTTAGGGAGTGGCAATTCGGGCAATGGCTCCTTGTACACCCGTGATAAAATGATGGTTCCCCAGCCTGACAGCGAGTATATATCAAATGTATCCGACAACCTTTTGATGCTACCTAACCCGTGGCCCAGTGTGCTGGAAGAAGAATAGCCATCTGCCAGCATCTTTTCTGTATTCTTAAAGCCAGGGCCATTATCTATACTAATAATTTCAAGATAGCACCCCCTGTCGTCTGTAAAAAGCCCGGCCAGCAGTTCGCCGCCCCCTACACTATGTTTGTATAAATTGGAAGTAAGTTCCGATACGATAATATCTATTTCATTTATCCTGGTAGGGGATATGCCACATTGCTGGGCTATGCGGTGTATTTCTCTTTTTGTAATGGAGAAATAGCTGCGGTCGTCGGCAGCAAAACTGATATACGTAGCATCAACCATTAGCCCATTTTAAAATTATGACGGTAGTGCCCTTGCCTACTTCGCTTTTTATATCAAATTCATTTACCAGGCGCTTGGTTCCGGGAAGTCCTAACCCTAAGCTGCGGGTAGTAGAAAACCCATCCTTCATAGCCATACCTATATTAGCAATACCTGGCCCCCTGTCCGAAAAAGTGAGCCGTACGCCGTTTTCCTTGCCTTTGCTTACTGTTTCTAGTAGTACCTGGCCGCCACCACCGTATTTTAGCATGTTGCGTACCAGTTCGCTAGTGGCTGTTATCAGGCGGGTCTGATTAACCAGGCCCATTTTTATGGCTATGGCATATTCCTTCACTTTGTTTCGCAGCAGTATTACTTCCGGTTCTTTGGTTACCGGTACTATTTGCTTATTCAGCACCAATAATCTTGCTGGAGGAGGCATCATCTTCGTCATCATCGCCCTGGATATTGTCCAGAGCTATTTTAGTATGTAGTAATTCCATGCCCTTTTCCACATTCAACGCAGTATACACACCAGTTAAAGGAAGGCCTAACTCAATGAGTGTAATAGCTACAGCAGGCTGCATGCCTACCACCACAGTCTGGGCATCCATTATTTTGCCCATACTGGCAATATTGTTTATGATGCGGCCCATAAATGAGTCTACAATAGAAACAGCTGAAATATCTATGAGTACGCCCTTTGCACCGGTTTTACTCACCATACTTACCAGATCACTTTCAAGATTCATGGCCAGCCTGTCATATAAATCCACCTGTATAGTAACAAGTAGAAAATGGCCCATTTTTAAAATAGGAATATTATCCATTTCAGAAAAAGCAGGAATTATGAATTAGTAAATCAACTTGCACAAAACATTTATCACACTAAAACAAATACTACAGCTTACTTGGCAGGCTGAATTTTTCTTACCTGTAGCTGCAATTTTACAAATGCAAAACTGAGTGCATGCGCCAGCGTAGCCTTAGTAACTATGCTGGACAGATCGATACCCAGGTGTACAATGGTTTGGGCAATTTCGGGCCGTATACCGCTAATGATGCATTCGGCACCCATAAGCCGGGTGGCACTTACCGTTTTTAGCAGGTGCTGCGCTACCAGTGAGTCTACCGCTGGCACACCGCTAATATCGAGGATGGCTATTTCGCTTTCCGTGTTCACAATTTCCTGCAGCAGGTTTTCCATTACTACCTGTGTACGGGCACTATCCAGCGTACCAATGATGGGCAGGGCTAAAATGCCATCCCACACCCGGATGACTGGTGTAGAAATTTCAGCAATCTCGTCGGTCTGTCGCAGAATAACTTCTTCCCGACCCTTAATGAATGTTTCAAAACTGGTGATGGCCAGGTTGTCCATCAGCCGGTTTAACTTCATTGTCTGGATGTACAATTCCGTAGGATCTTCTTTTATTTCTTCACTCAACGCTGTTAGTAAAGTTTGCTTTAGGCTAAATACAAACTGACCTGTTTCCCGTGGGCTGAAACCTTGTCGGGCACGGGTAATAGAAATGCCTGACAATACTTCAAACACCGGCTCCATAGCTGAAGTATTTTCATTGTCGAGGCCATCTACAGAAAGCGAATGCAGAAATTCGTCAAAAAATTCTTCCGACTGAGAACGCAATTCTTCGGTACTGATAAGGTCTTCCCGAAGATCTTCGCTGGATAGCTGGGTTTGCATCCATTGTTCAAGCAGTTGGGATTTATTTTGGCTAAGGATGGCAACAATATCGACGGGCATGTACAAAAATTGAATTGGGCCAAATGTACAGTTTTATAATACGCTGCTTAAACAGCTAGTAGCAAATTGGTAATCAAAAAAATTGAGCAGGTTAGAATTGCACCTTACTACTTGTTTTAATCTATGATTGAGGTTAGCTAAAAATTACTGGTGCTAATGAGTAGACGTTTTTTGCTTTTATAATTTCACGCCTAGCGTTACGTACACATTTCTTCCATCGCCGGGCCAAATGCTAGGGCCAGGATAGAATGTAGGCCGTTTAGTAAAATATTGTTTGTTGAAAATATTGTTGATGCCAGCCCGAACAGAAAGAAAATGCCTGGTATGCATCGATGCATTGAAATCCCACAACCCATAGCCCGGATTGAAGCCGGTGGCACCAGATGGGGGTGGCGTTACAGTATTTACCGCATCAGAAAAAGTGGACGAAGTGTAACTATAAAGTACCGTGCAATTAAAGCCTTTGTACAACACATCCAGCCCGTTGCGGGTGATCCAGTCCGGCACAGCTTCCACCTTATTACCTACAACCGACTTGTTAGCCCCGGCCGATGCTACCTGACCCTGTATATAACGGGCATGCATGTACGAGGTAGAACTAAATAAACCGGCAAACAAACGGCCGCTTACCGGAAACTTGTACTGCACAAAACTTTCTACGCCGTTAGTGCGGCTATTGCCAATATTTGTACGGTAGATATACGACTGGCCAGCTTCATCTTTTTGCACCAACGTTCCCAGGCGGTTTTTATACAGCACACTCAACAGGCTGATATCATATTGCAAATGGCCCGCTACTTTGCCTCGTACTCCCAGTTCTGCATTGTAGCCATACGCATCTTTCAGGTCTTTATTTATTTGCTCGTAAGTACTGGTGGGGATGATATCTTTAAACACCACAGGGCGATAAGCCTGCGAAATACCGCCATACACCGTATTGTCCTTATTTAATAAATACTGGCTGCTGATACCCGCCAAAGCAAAATGATGGGCAATAGTTGTAGGCAACGGATTGATAGTGTAATAGCTAATAGTTCCGCTCATTTTAGAATCGCCGTTTTCGTAGCGAATACCGGGAGACACCGTCCACCTTTTCATTAGCTGAAAAGCATTTTCGGCAAACAGAGCAATGTTTTGTGTTTTAAAATGCAGATCACGGCCAAAAGAAGCTACTAAGGTCAGGTCGTAGTCGCTACCAGTAGTGCCAACACCCAACTGGCGGCGGTGCAGATCGTTGTTCATATATACAGCGCCAGCCGTTAAGGTGCTTTTTATTTTACCAATAGCATAATGGTGCAGCACCTGCAACGAAATCGTCTTACTGTTGAAATTGTCAATATCCACCTGCCTGTTTCGGTATTGACCGGTTGTACGGTTGATGGTATCCCGTACAGTTGCCAGGGCATCTAATTGTACACTGATGCGGCTACCAAGTACACCAGAGGCAGTAAGAATAAATCTGGTTTTGCCTGATGCCTGCCAGTTAAGCATAACCGAAGGCACATAAATATCGGGGCTAAAATAGTTGCGGCTGCGGGTGCTGCTACGAGGGTCAGCAGCAAACATACTATCGTTCAACGGGCCGGGAATGTGGTAGCGATAAGTGCTGCGACCCAGTTCTGCTTTCAAAGAAAGACGAGAATTGAATTGATACCCCAACTGAACGAACTGAGCATTGGCATCGCTGCCACTATTGCGCCGGTAGCCATCGCTGTGGCGGCGACTGTAGTAAGCGTAATAAGAGAATTTTTTGTACGTGCCACCTATAGCATTGTAGCTGCTCACCAATCCATAGGATCCAGCTGTGTTAATGCTTTCGAAAGAGAAGGGCCGGGTGCTATCGGGCCGCTTAGTTACATAATTAATCATGCCGCCAAACTGTGCCCCGTACTGTAATGCACCAGCACCTCGTACCAGCTCTATCCGCTCAAAGCTTTCGGCTGGCGGGCTATAGTGGCTGGCCGGGTAGCCATACATATCAGAATTAGTGATGATACCATTTTGCCGGATATTGAACTCCCAGCTACGGTGCGGATCCAGCCCACGGGTGCTGATGTTGATTTGGTTGCCGCTGCCATCCATATCGTATACAAATACGCCGGGTATTTTGGCAAATAACTGCCGGGGCGTTTTCAGCGCCACATTTCCGTTGGTACCGTCCAGCGTTATTACCTCATTCTTTTTTCCGCTAAATAAAAACCCGGCTTGTTCGTCTGGCAGGCGGCTTACATCTACCCGTTGCCAGGCCCGGATCGTTACTTCTTTTAATTCTTTAGGTTTTAATGAATCGGTAGTTTGAGAAAAAAGCGAAGCGGAAAGAGTAGTGAGTACAAGTGTAAAAGCAATATTTTTCATGTGGTCGTTTCTAAGCAGTAGTTGATAAAAGAAAAATGTGGTGCCCCCACAGTTTGCCTGTGGTAAAAGGGGAAACAGGCGGCAAACAGTTTTGTAGCATTAGCTAGTATAACTAACACAGTACAATAAGAAATTGACAGGCCTCATCAGCCCATCTGTAATTTAAGAGAAAACGACCATTACTCTGGTGGTTGTTCGGGGCATCCATCCGCCGTACAGGCTGGAATAGTCTGGCTGATAGTAATAAATCGGCGGCCACCACTAAGCAACATTTCAGCCCTTTCAGGAGTTGAAATCAGATTGCTGCCGCCTGTAAAATGCCTGATGAAAGCTACACCCGGTTTAGAAAAGCCAGAAGTGTTTTGCTGTATGCCGGTAGTAAATTTGAAACAATCGTTACGGGCTGTACTCAGCCGCATGGCTTCCTGGTTGGGCAGGCATTGCAGAAAAAGCGAATCATGAAATACTCGGCGCTGCACGTATTTGTAAGTAATCCCGTTGAAAACAGTTTCTCCGTTTAAGCGTTCGTATTCAGCCTGGTCGGTTAGGTAAGGCAGGTGCAGCGGTATGGCAATCGTAATTAGTTCCTGCTCATTGTATTCAGCCCTATCCAGTTGTGTTTCCAGTTTATCATCAGCCTGTTGTATCCAGTAGCTATACACCGCCTGGTATCCCATCCAATGGAACAACAGGATACCTGTCAGTAATATGGCAGCAAGCTTTTTCAAAAATTTTATAAAAAGCTAAAGTAAGCTTTTATGCTTTTGCAGAAGGCCTTCCAAGTTTTGGATTAAATGTAGTAAGATAAAAAGGAGATTACAATGCGTGCAGCTACATACTGAAATTACAAAGCCTCCGTGTGGTAGGAGGCTTTGGATAATTCTGTTGCTGTAGTATAGGAAACTTACACACGGGTCCAATTGTAATGCATCGACATCTGAATGAACGATTGGTTGCACAGCAATTTCACATATTCGGCATGGGCTTTACAAAAACGATCCCTAAATCCATTTTTGGCAAAAAATAGTTGTTTAGGCTGTTTTTATAAAAACGAACTTGCTTACTGTTTAGAGCTAAATAATCAGATGCTTAACAAGTGTAGATTTATGTGTAGACCACTGGCAAAAATTTTACCCATTTAAATTCAATGCCTGTCCGGGTCTAAAGGTCTGTTGCCTGGTTGATAGCTTGGCATTGATTACATCTGAACGATCTGTTTTTAATATCCGTCGGAAAAACATTATCGGCTAATACACATCCACACTTCCCACAAACAAAACTGATATATCCATGCCCCCAAAAAAACAGGGTTTCCGGAGGTTCTATACAAGTAACTGTTCTTCCTACTACAGATTCAGCAGGTACAAGGGTTCCCTTGGCTGTCATAAAAATTGGATTTTAATTTATTTTTTAAAGCAGGTTGATATAGGCTATCAACCACAGAATGCAATGGTATACCTAAGGTTTGTAAGCCACAAATTTTTAAGCTTCAGCAGCAAAATAACAGGGCAAGCAAAAGTTGAATTCAGCCATTTCACCCGGCTATCCCGGCTACTTCCCGCTTATACAAAATCAAAATCTCAACCCTCTTTCGTACTACCTTCCGCTTCTAAATTTTAGCTCCCAATGAGGTTGAAAAAGAAAGCTGCTCTTGCTATTACAGCAGGCTTAATGGCCTTGCAAAGCATGGCGCAGGAAAATGCTTTATGGCTACGCTACCCTGCTATTTCGCCGGATGGTAAAACCATTGCCTTTGGCTACAAAGGCGACATTTATAGGGTAGATGCAGCTGGCGGCGTAGCAGTGCCGCTTACCATACATGAGGCGCAGGATATGATGCCTGTGTGGAGCCACGATGGTAAACAAATAGCTTTTGCCAGCGACCGTTACGGCAATTTCGATGTGTTTGTAATGCCTGCCGCTGGTGGTACCCCAATCCGCCTTACAGCCAACAGTGCCACCGACTATCCAAGCGACTTTAGTAACGATGGCAAGCAAGTACTTTTTAGCAGTGCCCATCAGGCTCCGGCACAAAGTGTTCGCTTCCCCAGCCCACGCCTGTTTATGAACCTGTATAC
>CAXTDG010000035.1:0-15253 GCA_964242675.1 uncultured Chitinophagaceae bacterium | reverse complement strand
CCCTACTTCAATATTTACAAAGGCGAACCGGAAATGAAGGCGATGGCGGCTATGAACTATGATGCCTGTACCATGGGCAATCATGACTTTGATGGCGGCCTGGATAACTTTGTAACGCAGTTAGGCCACGCCAATTTCCCAGTCGTCATTAGTAATTACGATTTTGCTGGTACACCAATGGAAACTCATTTTATACCTTACAAAACGTTTAAAAAAGGTAAGCTAAAAATTGGCCTAACCGGTGTGGGTGTTGAGTTACAGGGCTTAGTGCCTGATAATTTATATGGCGCTACCAAATACCTCGACCCTATACAAAAAGCCAATGAAATGGCTGATGTATTAAAAAATAAAGAAAAATGTGATTTGGTTATTTGCCTGTCGCATTTAGGGTACGACTACAAAGGCGAGAACAAAGTGAGTGACATCATTTTAGCAAAATCCTCCCAAAATATTGATTTAATTATTGGCGGCCATACACATACTTTTTTGGACGCACCAGTCGTTTACAAGAACAAAACCGGCAGCGACGTAATCGTAAATCAGGTGGGCTGGGCCGGAATCCAATTAGGCCGTTTGGACTTCAATTTTTCAAATGTGGATAACAAGAAACTTATGCAGGCGAGGAGCATTAATGTAAAACCAAAAGCAGTGGATTAAAAAATTTTTTTTTCAACAAAACTGTTGATATTCGCTTTCGCAGTCTTCCAAAAAAATGCCGTATCGTACGGCTTTTTTTGCCTGCGGAACTAACTAATTGTTTAACACCTTAAACTACAACCCTTGACGACCCCGAATTGCGAAACCGTATGGCAAAATTGTCTTGCAATAATCAAGGATATTGTAGAGTGGCAACACTTTAAAACCTGGTTCGAGCCTATCAAACCAGTTTCTCTTAAAAACAAGGTGCTTACTACACAAGTACCTAGTCAGTTTTTCTACGAATACTTAGAAGAACATTACATCAGCCTGATAGGCAAAACGCTAAAACGTGAGTTGGGAAAAGAAGCCCGGTTGGAATACCGGATTCTTGTGGATAGTGGGAATTCATCGCATGAACCTCAAACCACTAATATCCCTTCAAACGAAATTAAGATGTACAGTAACAACGAAGCCGATTTTCCACTGGTAACGAGCAATACGGTAAAAAATCCGTTTGTTATTCCAGGGCTTCGCAAAGTGCAGATCGATTCACAGCTTAACCCTAATTATACATTCGATAATTATATAGAAGGCGACTGCAACCGGGTGGCCCGCCGTGCTGGTAAAACGGTAGCCGACCGGCCGGGAGGAAATTCTTTTAATCCTTTAGTAATTTATGGTGGAGTAGGCTTGGGAAAAACGCACCTGGGCCAGGCTATTGGCAACGAAGTGAAACGACAGCACCCCAATAAAGTGGTGCTGTATGTAAGCAGCGAAAAATTCATCAACCAGTTTCAGGATCATAGTCGCAACAATGCTATCAACGACTTCATTCATTTTTACCAATTGATTGATGTATTAATTATTGATGATGTACAGTTTTTTAACCGGGCCGAAAAAACGCAGGATGCATTTTTTGCCATCTTTAATCACCTGCACCAAAGTGGTAAGCAGTTGGTATTGAGTAGCGATAAACCACCAAAAGATTTGGAAGGTTTGCAGGAGCGTCTGCTGAGCCGTTTCCGTTGGGGATTGAGCGCCGACCTGACCATGCCGGCCTACGATACTCGCATTGAAATACTACAGCACAAAATGAAACACGACGGCCTGGAAATGCCGTTTGAAGTAGTAAAATACCTGGCTTATAATATCAATACCAATATCCGGGAACTGGAAGGAGCACTGATTTCTCTGTTGGCACAAAGCAGCCTGAACAAGCGGGAAATAGATCTGGAACTGACGAAGAAGGTGTTGCGTAACTTTATTAAAACGGCTAATAAGGAAATCACCATTCAAAGCATTCAAAAGCTGGTGTGCGAATTTTTCGACGTGCCGTTTGATAAGTTGCTACAAAAAACTCGTAAACGGGAAATTGTACAAGCCCGGCAGATTACCATGTTTCTGTCGAAAGCATTTACAAAAAATAGTCTGAAAACGATTGGAGAACATTTTGGTGGCCGGGATCATACCACTGTTATCCACAGTTGCCAAACGGTGAAGGACCTGATGGATACCGATACTACTTTTAAAGAAAATGTGCTGGAATTACAGCAAAAGGTACAGCTATCTGCCATGTAAAAAATCATTACAACAAAATGGGCAGCTACTAAAAGTAGCTGCCCATTTTGCTTATAAATCATTTAAGAATTTATGATTCTGTCAGTTCCACCTTCGTCATGCTGCGGTAGAAATTTTGTAGCTGATGTACATACAGCGGATAAGTAATTTGCCGGATATCTTCCCGGTACCACAGTTTAGAGTGCGAAAAATCATCGGCCTTTTCTATTAACAGGCGAAAAGGTCCGTGTTTGTATTTTACATAACCTTCTTCAGTCGTTTCCTTTTCGAAATGCAGTTTTGTTAGTTGTTCATCATCTATCAATATACCGGTTACATCTTCCGGCGCAAAGTATGCCTTCATGCCGCTATCCGTTTCTACACCTATCTGGCCTTCATCTTTATTTACATCTGTTACTTCACCATACTGTACGGTGCCTTCATAGTTTACGCTTACCCAATCGCCACGTTTGGCTTCGCTAAATGATATCATACAACATTTGTTTTGTGAGGTTAGAAGAATCTCCCGCCAAATCTATTATTCCTATCAACATTTAGCGAAGGAATTTTTCCAAAACGAAAACCGTACCGGCTATGGAAGTGAACAGTTATTTTGAAAGATACGCCAAGCATTCACGATTGACGATTCACGCCTCACGACATAAAGCCTGACAACTGTCTAACTAAAAATATCCACACTTGCAGGCAGCATCTTTGATAAAAGTAAAATGGCGTACGTTTGTCCTCATCCATTTTACTTATCCAAAGTCTTGTCAAAATATATGAAGTTCATTGTTTCCTCTTCAACACTGCTGAAGCAGCTGCAGCAAATCAGTGGTGTTATTAATGCCAATACCGTTCTGCCTATTCTGGAAGATTTTCTGTTTGAAATAAACGATGGCAAGCTGAGCGTAACAGCTACCGACCTGGAAACTGTAATGCAGGTGCAGCTAGATGTAGAAGCTAAAGAAGCGGGTAAAGTTTGTATCCCTGCTCGCATCCTGATGGATTCATTGAAGAATCTGGCTGACCAACCACTTACATTCAGTATTGATAAAAACTTTGCCGTAGAAATAACCAGCGGAAGCGGTAAGTATAAAGTGATGGGCGAAAACCCTGACAACTTTCCCAAAGCGCCTACGCCAGATGATACTACCAGTTTCACCATGACCAGCAGCGGCCTGCTAACGGCTATCAACAAAACACTGT
This sequence comes from uncultured Chitinophagaceae bacterium, assembly GCA_964242675.1. Classification (GTDB taxonomy): domain Bacteria; phylum Bacteroidota; class Bacteroidia; order Chitinophagales; family Chitinophagaceae; genus JAZKFT01. The sequence continues at coordinate 11,848 of CAXTDG010000035.1, read as the reverse complement.
TTGCAGTAAGTAGCGATGATTTGCGTCCAGCCATGACTGGTGTTTATTTTGAAGTAATGACCGACGGTCTGCAATGCGTTAGTACCGATGCTCACCGGTTGGTACGTTACAAACGCACTGATGTGCAAGCACCAAAAGCTGACACTTTCATCGTCCCGAAAAAGCCGCTGAACCTGCTAAAAAATGCGCTGCCCGATAAAGACGACGAACTGACGATCAGCTACAATAGCAACCACTTATTTGTAAAGCATGATACTACGCAGATGAGTTGTCGCCTGATTGATGCCCGTTTCCCGGATTATCGGGTGGTTATCCCTGCCGACAATCCTTATAAACTAACGGTGAGCAAAAGTGATTTTCAGGGAGCTTTGCGTCGCATTAGCATCTTTAGTAATAAAAGTACCAACCAAGTGGCACTTACCATTAATGGAAGCGAATTGCAACTAGCCGCTCAGGATGTAGACTTTAATTTTGAAGGCAACGAACGGATGGCCTGCCAGTACAATGGCGAAGATTTGTCTATCGCCTTCAATGCCCGTTTCTTAATAGAAATGCTGAATGCTGCAGATACCCCCGAAGTGCTGATAGAACTAAGTTCACCCACCAGGGCCGGGCTACTAAAACCCAGTGAGCAAGCAGAAAATGAAGACCTGCTGATGCTGGTAATGCCGCTGATGATGAATAACTAATAACATGAACGCCTGCTAACAAAGCAGGCGTTTTTAGTTTAAAACCTTTTCAAAGCACACACTATTTTCCACCCCGGCATATTGCCCATAATTAGGGATGCCTTGATATCCGCATTTTTTATATAGAGCAATGGCTTCTGGCTGGCGGACGCCGGTTTCTAAAAGGCATTTTTGATAACCCAATTCGGCAGACCAGTTTTCCAACTCCTTCAGAATAGCACTGGCAACACCTTTTCCTCTGCTTTCGGGCAAAGTATACATGCGTTTTACTTCCATAACGCCAGGCTCATATTCTTTTATAGCGCCACAACCTACCGCAACATCGTTGTCATAAGCTACAACTGCCTGTTTCAGTAAATCAATTTTATTGTACTGAGCATAAAAAGAATGTTCCTCACCGTCCAGTTGGGCCAATAAAGCATCAAGCTGCTGTACCAGATTTATGAAGTCAGGATTGGCTGAAGTAGTTCTTTTTAGAGTCATCGTTTGATAAATGCTATAGGGCTAAAGGTTTGTTTGTCGCTATTGCCTGCCTGAAAGCGGTATAGTGATTTCTAGCGATCAAACATGAGTTCTTTGGATTTTGCTTTGTCTTCTTTTTCCTTTTTCAAATCGTACATGGTGCCAAATACCCGATCCCATACGGTAGTGCTAACTCCAAAGCCACGTTCATCGGCTTTGTAATGGTGCAGGTGGTGGTTGCGCCATAGCGGTTTCATCCATTTGAAAGGTGGGTTCCAGGCGTGTATGGCGTAGTGCATAGTGCCGTACAAAAGATAGCCCAACAAAAAACCTGGAAAGAAGGCAAACACGTTAGTTCCCATTAGTAAATAGAACAAACCAAACAGGCTTGCTGCCAGCAGTAAACTTGGTACGGGTGGCATAAACAGGCGTTGCCTATCCCTTGGGTAATGATGATGGTTGCCGTGCAGCACATAAATAAAGCGCTGCATCCGGCCACTCTCAGCTATCATGTGGAAGAGAAAACGATGAGCAAAATATTCGAATAATGTCCAGCTAAAAATAGCAGCGAAAAAAACACCCCAAACCCGTAGGGTCGAGTAGTCAAATTGTGTACTAGCCCAGTAAAGGCTGCCTACCATCAGCGGAGTGTACATTCCCCAAATCATCAGGGGGTGAGTTTTTGTCAGGGCTTCGAGGTATGGGTTTTCGAAAAGTTGTGCCTGACCTTTGTTATGAATTTTTTCAAAATGCATATTGGACAAATTTAGCGATTCAGCGGTTTTACGTATCAAATATAGGTTATGTGGTTTTTGTAGCTGTGGATAGGTTGTGCAAAGTTTTAAAAGGGCAATTGCAAATACGGCAGTTAAATTAATCTGGTCTAACTTAACCTCTTACATCCAAAGCATCCCGCAAGCCATTTCCCAACAGATTAAACGCCAGCACCAACAGCATGATAGCTACACCAGGTGCCAATGCCAGCGCCGGGTTGTTTGTAATAATGAAATTGTAGTTTTCTTTAATCATCAGCCCCCAACTCGGTTGCGGCGGCTGCACACCTACTCCCAGAAAGCTAAGGCCTGCTTCAATAACGATGGCTGATGCAAAATTGCCAGCCGCTATTACCAAAATAGGCCCTGCAATATTGGGGAGTATATGCCGGAAAATAATGCGGCTATGGCTGTACTGCAAGGCTCTTGCAGCTTCTATGTATTCCAAATTTTTGATGGATAGCACCTGACCCCGTACCAGCCGGGCCACATTTACCCACATGGTAAGGCCCACTGCAATAAACACCTGCCAAAACCCTTTTCCCAAAGCCAGCGTAATGGCAAATACCAGTAGCAGGGTAGGGATGCTCCATACCACGTTGATGAGCCACATAATTCCATTGTCCCATTTGCCACCAAAATAACCAGCTAGTGAACCAAGCAACACACCAATACTTAGTGAAATAATAACCGCAATTAGCCCAACGCCCAGGCTTACCCGTGTACCTATCAGCAGGCGGCTCAGGATGTCCCGGCCAAAATTGTCGGTGCCAAGGTAGAAGTGTTTGGTAGTGAACATTTCAGGAATGGTGCGACCGTTTTGAATAGTAGCCATAGCATACGATTGCCGCTCGGAAATACCCTCATCAACCAGTTTTTGTACAATTAAAGAATCTTTTCGTATCTGATAGTTAGCGATGGGTAAGTAGCGATAAATGTCTTCTTTTCCATTTACCAACTGGTTTAGGAAGCCGGCTGTTGGTACTGTTCTTTCTTTAGGTAAAAGCAGGAAAAGCTGCGAAGCACCGGGCCGTTCCAGGCCAACTTCAACTATCTGCCGGTTGGCATTTGGCGAAGCATCGGGGGCAATGAGGTAGCAAAACAGCGCTGTTGCAATAGCTAAGAGAATGATGGCTATGCCTGCTATAGCACCTTTGTTTTTTTTAAGTCTTTTCCAAACCGATGCATTCTGATCTACCATTGGGCCAAATCTAATTGAAATAGACAAAAAGCAATTGGCAACGAACTACAACCAATAAAGTTTCTGTATTTGCTTATTGCCTTTTGCCTACTACTTTTTGATTGTTCTTCCCTTCCATTGGTAACTACCAAAACGGCCCAACCAGCCTGCTGTAATGGTATAACCAATATGCAACGGTTGCAAAAACGGGAACTGCCATAGCCGGGTTTGCTTGCCGAAAAAACGGGCAACCGGTAGTACAAACCTCATTTCGATAAGCGTTTTTGCCAGGAGCAATAGGAGAAGTGCAAGCAAATATTTTATTCCAAAAAAAGAAGCCACTGCCAGCACCAGGAATGACACATTGAAAAGATACACCAGCAATAGCGTCCAGAAAATTCGCTTGTCATCGTAATGCACAGCTTTGCTGGCCCAGCGGATGCGTTGATTAAAAAAGCCCTTCCAGCTTTCGGCGGCTGGGGTAGATACAATGGCAGCCTTATTTTTTAAGTAAAATACCTGCTGCGGGTGCTGCAGGTAAATCTTGTACATCAGCAGCATATCGTCGCCGGTTGGTATGTGGTCGATACCGTTGAAGCCATTGACAGCGGCAAATGCCTGGCGGGTATAGAGTAAATTTGCGCCATTGCACATGGTATGAAACCGGCGAAAAACCGATGCCCCGGTAATTCCCTGGAGCGTCATAAAATCCAGTGTTTGAAAAACCGACAGCGTGGTATTTTGGGTTATAAAACTTACCGGGGCGGCTATAAACTGAGCCTCGGTTTCTTGTTGATACGCTACTAGCGTTTCTATCCACTGCGGATGAAAAGTGCAGTCGGCATCGGTACATACAATCAAAGGGGCAGTGCTGGCTGCAATTCCAGCCTCAATGGCTCTTTTTTTATAAGCCTGCCCTGCGGCTTGCTGGGGCGGTATTACTAGTTGTATATGCGGATGCATAAGGGCCAACTGCTGCACAATTGCAGCTGTATCATCTGTAGAAAAATCATCAATGATTCTGATTTGCAGCAGGTGAGCCGGGTAGGTTTGGTCAATCAGACTTTGCAGGCAGGCAGCAATATTTGTCGATTCGTTGCGGGCCGGGATAATGATGGCAACCGGAGTGGTAAAACTTTTTTCTTTTGGTAAAATGTAAGTAGGCAATTGTAGCCATCCCTTCCGGTAGTAGGCAATCAGCAAAGCGTAAATAAGGAAAAGAAGCCCTGCCGAAAAAATCAAAATCATGGGCCAAATATAGCAACCGTTACAAAGGGCATTCGTATAGTTGGCCTAATAGCAGTCATTGAATAGTAAAAAAAGACCTGCTTGGAAGGCAGGTCAGTTATTTTAATTATGAGTATTTCTTCTTTTTAAAATCACCCCGTTTCCAGGCTTTTATAAATTCGCCCCAGGCAAATGGATTTAAGATATTCATAGGCCGGAGCTGGCCGGAGTAATAGGTTTTGTTAGCTTGTTGTTTCAAGGCATAGTTTACTGCTTCACGTCCATCGGCGGGCAGGCTGCTCAATAAGATCCGGCGCTTGCTTTCTTCGGTATTTTGGCGGGCTACTTCGTATTGGTCGTACGGTATGTCGGCATTTACAAAATCTCTTTCAAACTGGGCACGGGTAGGTCGAGGTTTAATAATGGTACCGGGCAGGTAGGCTGTATCATCAACCATAAGTTGTACCAGGCTAAATTCATTGCCCGCCAGATTGCGGGGAATAGTAACCTGCTTAGGTTTAAAGCCTATAGTGGTGAATTCAATTACATCACCCTTTAATACCGCTATGCTAAAAACGCCTTGATCGTTGGTAAGGGTTCCCCGGCCTTTGCCCACCACTAATATGCTGGCATTTTCCAAAGCCTGTAGGCTATCAGCCGTCATTACCACCCCATATAACTGCACAACCGAATCGGCTGGTACCGTTTGTGCCCGAAGGCGAAGGCTACAAATGAGGATAACTGCAAAAAGTATAAGATTCTTCATGGGCGAAAAAGCGTTGACCTTACAAAAATATTTACAAGCCCTTTTCCAGTTGCAGGTTGGTTCATAAGTTTTTCCCAAACTTATTAAGTTGGCAGCTGTTCTTTTTACCGGCTAAGTTGCCAATTCATAGGCTACTTTTGTTGCCAATTCCTAAAAGCTGGTGGTGATTGAAGATAAAGCAACCAGCATAAATATTTAAATTAAGAGAAGCGTCAGTCCTTTCCGATTGACCATTCACCACTCATAAATATGATAACAGAAATAGCTGTAATGCAGGCACTGGGCAATGTACAGGAACCCGACTTAAAAAAGGATTTAGTAACCTTGAACATGGTGAAAGACCTGGTGATTGAAGGTAAAGAAGTATCGTTTACCGTAGTGCTTACCACACCAGCCTGCCCCATGAAGGATATGATACACAATGCTTGTGTTAATGCTGTGAAAATACTGGTGGATAAAGAGGCATTGGTAACCGTGAACTTTACCAGCCACACAACCAGCAGCCGACTTAAGGGCGACAATATTTTACCGAAGGTGAAAAATATAATTGCAGTAATAAGCGGTAAAGGCGGCGTAGGAAAAAGTACCGTATCGGCCAACCTTGCCTTGGCGCTAGCTGAGGGCGGCGCAAAAGTGGGCCTGATGGATGCTGACATTTATGGCCCAAGCGTACCCATTATGTTTGGTGTACGAGGCGAACGCCCCATGATGCGGGACGGTGGAAATGGCAAAGGCATCATTGTACCGCTGGAGCGTTTTGGTATAAAACTGATGAGCATTGGCCTGTTGGTAGATGATAAAAATGCTGTGGTATGGCGTGGCCCAATGGTAAGCAGCGCCATTAAACAATTTATAACCGATGTGGACTGGGGCGAATTGGACTACTTGGTAATTGATATGCCACCCGGTACCGGCGATATCCACCTGACGATGGTGCAAACCGTACCGGTAACCGGTGCAGTGATTGTAACTACCCCACAAGCTGTAGCGCTGGCCGATGCCAAGAAAGGCATTGCCATGTTTGGGCAGGCGCAGATTAATGTGCCTATTATAGGACTGGTAGAAAATATGAGTTGGTTTACCCCAGCCGAACTGCCGGGCAATCGCTACTATATTTTTGGGAAAGACGGTGGTAAAAAACTGGCAGATGAATATGACCTTCCTTTCCTTGGGCAAATACCACTGGTGCAAAGCATACGGGAAGGTGGCGACCAGGGCATACCTGCCATGCTAAACAGTGGCGATGCCCATACCCGGCAAGCATTTGCAGAATTTGCATCGAAAGTAGTACGAAGTGTATCTATGCGAAATGCCAATATGAAAGTGACTGAGGTGGTGGAAATGGTGGAGTAAAGACAAGTCGATCTTATAAAAAGTAAACTAAAAGCAAAAAGCCCTTTTTCTTCGTGTGAAAGAAAAAGGGCTTCCAAAGACGTTTAGGAAAATCAGTGGAGTGTGATGGAAATAGTCTGTCCACCGATTGAAAGGGTTGCCTGGTTATCACAGGTGCCACTACCATAATCCAATGTAGCACTATGAGTATTTATATTAAAGATAATTGTGCCATTACTGAACCAGCGGCATGTAAATTTTTTATGTAAAGGATTTGTAATAGAATGGCTCCACGAGACGGTATTTCCATTACGATAGTTCTGACCGGAAGCGTTTCCGGTAATGTCAAATTCATCATCCAGCGGAAAAAGTGGTGTACCCAGGCCAGCAGTTTGTGTATTGGTGTGGGTAGCATTCCACATAATGTAATTGCCGCTTGGCTTACTGATTTTTCCATTTGTTACGGTGCGGGTAAATACCCTGACACTACTGGTACTATTGTTTTTAATGGTGTGTGAACCTTCTATATGCAAACTGTCGAGGTAATAGTTGACAAAAGTAGTAGTGGCCTGGCTGCCGGGTACTATCATAGGGCCGGTATACACTGTAACTATTTTACCTTTTCTGGTACGTCCATCTAGCCCGGTACAGCCGGCACCAAAGTCGATGGTGATAGTTTTAGGAAATACGCCGGGTATAATTGGCACACGGGTTACTGTAAAGCATGGTGTAATGGAATCGACACCGGTTTCCCGGCCAGTGGTAGTCCCTGAACTAGTGCGTCCAAAAATGCCGATGCCTGTTCCAATACCAGCATCCGCATCGGTACCCATCACATTGGTAAATACATCGTCATATGCCATATCAGCCTCGGCATCGTCCTGTACCGCCGAGCTTACCTCTGTGTTTAATTCAGTGTTTGAAGTAGTGCCATCTTTTTTACAGGCAACAAAGCATAACAGTCCAAAAACCAGGGTAGCAGCAAGGATTTTGGTAATCTGCAAGTTCTTTTTCATGAAATTTTTATAATTGAAACCGAAAGACCAAAACCTTTTAACACAGTTTAACGATGCGTAAAATATTTTTTGCATTGATTAACAGCCACTTTTAGATAAACAAAGTATTCAATAGGCTTTAGTCAATGGCAGTTTTTGATGTTGGCTACTAAGTACAGGCTATTACATTTCACACTTAAGATTGTATTGATGAATACACCTTTTAGAAACTGCATCCTTATATACTACAATCTGTTCTCTAACTATTTACTAATTTTAGCGGCTGAACTTTAATAAACGAAATGAAAATATTACTCTATTACTTACGACCTTATAAATGGCTGGTGGCGCTGGCGTTGTTGCTGGCGGCTGTGAATCAATCATTCTCTTTAATGGACCCCTGGATTTTTGGTAAAGCCATTGATAAATATGCTTACCAGCCTAAAAATTATACAGAAAATGCGTTTGTATTTGGAATACTGAAATACTTAGGGTTGTTGGTTGGCGTAGCCATGGTAAGCCGAATAGCTAAAGCTTTTCAGGATTATTTTACCAATGTGGTGATCCAGAAATTTGGCGCAAAAATTTTTACTGACGGGTTGCGGCATAGTATGATGTTGCCGTTTAGCGAATTTGAGGATCAACGCAGTGGCGAAACCCTAAGCGTACTTACCAAAGTGCGTACGGATACAGAAAAGTTTATTACTGCGTTTGTAAATATCATTTTTACGGTACTGGTAGGAATGGTGATTGTGATTGGATATGCGATAAGCAAAAGCTGGACTATTGTTCCGGTGTATACGGCCGGAATGATTGTTTTAAGTTGGCTTACAAGCGTTTTGAGCAAGAAGATCAAAATCGTTCAAAAGAGCATTGTAAAGGAGACAACTGCGCTTGCCGGAACAACTACCGAAAGTCTGCGAAATATAGAACTGGTAAAAAGCCTTCGCCTTACCGATCAGGAAATTAAACGCCTAAATGCAAACACCTACAAGATTTTGGGGCTGGAATTACGTAAAGTAAAAAGCATTAGAATGCTCAGTTTTGTGCAGGGAACATTCGTGAATTTCCTACGCCAGGTTATTATGTTCACCTTACTGTTTTTAATATTCAAAGGAACTTTAACCATTGGTGAATTAATTACGCTTCAGTTTTATTCCTTCTTCATTTTCGGTCCGTTGCAAGAATTAGGAAACATCATCATTACCTATCGGGAAGCCGAGGCCTCTTTGCAGAATTTTGATAACCTAATGAAGAAAACGCCGGAGCAAAAGCCGGCTAATCCAAAAGACTTTGGGGCTATCAAGCAACTGGCATTTGAAAAGGTTTCTTTCAAGCACCAATCGGCACAGCAGGCAGCGCTCAATAACATTAGCTTTAGTGCCAGGCAAGGCGAAACCATTGCTTTTGTAGGACCAAGCGGTAGTGGTAAAACTACGCTGGTGAAATTGCTGGTGGGCTTGTACTTAACCGAGCAAGGTAAGGTGCTATACAATGGCATCAGCGAAAATGAAATTGACTTTGATGAACTACGTAAACAGATTGGCTTTGTAACACAGGATACGCAATTATTTGCCGGTACTATTCGGGAAAATATGCTGTTTGTAAATCCACAAGCTACAGACAATGAAATAATTGAAGCATTGCATAAAGCGGCTTGCTACACACTGTTAGAAAGAGCCGATAGCGGAATTAATTCGGTAATAGGAGAGGGCGGTATTAAAATTTCCGGTGGAGAAAAGCAAAGACTGAGTATCGCTCGTTCGCTGCTGCGGCATCCGAACTTATTAATATTTGATGAAGCTACTTCGGCGCTGGATTCTTTAACCGAAGAAGAAATTACCAATACGATAAAAGATATCTCTCAGCAAGGCGAACAGATCACCGTTTTGATCGCTCACAGGCTAAGCACTATTATGCATGCCGACCGTATTTATGTGCTGGAACGTGGCAATATTGTAGAAGTAGGTAGTCACGATGAATTGCTGAATGAGAAAGGCTTATATTATGCTATGTGGCGCCAGCAAATTGGAGAAAGGAAGAAAGAGAAAGCTGCGAATATGATGGGATAGCAGATTTCCAAATTTTATAATAAAAAGAGTAGCCATGTAAATTTGGCTACTCTTTTTATGTGAATGGATCAGTAATTTAATGGAGACTGTGAGGTATGTCTAATTCGAAGCACTATTAAAACGTCAACATCAATTTTATAAGAAATGCGGTAGTGGTACAATTCAAAAGCTTTGTATGTACCATCGTTATCTATCTTATATTTATCTGAAGAAAAAGATTCGGGATAGGTAGCGGCGTGATTGACTCTTTCAATAATACTATTGCGGACACTAATTGCATTTTGAGGTGAATCTTGTTTGATATACAGGTATAACTTTTTAAGATGAGCTTTAGCTTCAATATCCCAAACAATTTTCAGTTTCACCATGACTGCATTTCTTTTTCTAATTCATCTTGCGTAGTGAACTGGCCCGCCTTAACACGGGATAAAGCATCATCTAATTCCTTTTTGTATTCTATTATTGTTTGAGGCTTTTCATAATGCTCAGCAGAATGATATTCGTAATTTAAACTGCTTAAAAAAGCTAGTAGTACTTTTTCCTCCTGCTCACTATGCGGGTTTACTAATACTGCCATTTTAATTTATTTTATTAAAGTTACGAAGGCATTCAAATTATAAAGCAGTAGACATCTATAATCTTTTAATCATAACATTCCTGAACCACACAGTATTGCCATGATCCTGTAAAGCAATATGTCCGCTTTTATAAGTACCAAAATCGGGATAGGCTTTAAACTTACTACCTGCTACCAGTTTCTTCCAGTTATCGTCCCACATTTGGGTAGTTACTACGTTCTTACCATTCAGAGATAACTCCAGTTTGCCATTTACACTTTCAATTTCTGCTGTATTCCATTCTCCCACTTTATTTACTGGTTCGCTGCTGCTTGTAATTAAATCGTATAGGTCGCCAGCCCGGTGTTTAGAAATCTTAGCATCCGGGTGTCCATCATTATCAAGCACCTGCATTTCAGGGCCTGTATTCCATGGATATTTATATTTCACCGTATCTTCCTGCACATAAAACATAACGCCGCTATTACCATTTGGTGCAATCTTCCAATCAAGCTTCAAGTGAAAGTTAGAAAACGTATCTGCTGATACAATATCGCCGCCATTGTTTACCTGCCAGTCTTTTTTATCTGTTGTATCGAGGTACAAATTGCCATTAGCCACTTTCCAGGCTGGGCCAATTGGGAGGTTTCCGTATTTGTGCCAGCCTGCAGTGCTTTTACCATCAAACAAAAGCTGCCAGCCATCAGTCTTTTGCTGGTCGGTTAAAACGTTTACCAATGTGTCCGTTTTGTCATTATTTATACTGTCTTGCCCAGTCGGTTTTTCGGTATTACTATCATTACAAGCTATTGCTCCTAAAAGCAATACCGGAAAGAAATATTTAAGCATAGATTATTTTTTTAAAAGTAATACGTACTTAGCCATAGCTTCAGCATCTGCCTGCGAAATAGCAGGGTGTGGTGTCATTACTGCTTCGCCCCAAACGCCGCCACCGCCAGAAATGATTTTCTTTGACAAGTAAGCTACCGCTGTATCAGAACCAGCATATTTGTTAGCAATGTCCTTGTAGGCAGGACCGGTTATTTTGTCTTCTACATTATGGCAGGTAAAGCAGTCGCTTCCGGCCACTAATTCAAGTCCTTTTTGATAGTCAGGATTGCTGGAAAGGTCTGCTTCTTTTTTAGGGGCAATAGCAGTGGTGTCTGCTTTTTTATCTGTGCTTCCACTTCCACCACAGGCTGCAAATAAGCCTGCTAATGACAAGAATAGAATTGCTTTTTTCATATAGGTTGTATTGAAGTTTTAAAAGTAATATATTAATCTAAGCCTAATGATTTACGGTTCCTGCTTTCATCTGTAGCAGCACCGGCAAAATCGTCGAATGCTTTATCTGTTACACGAATAATGTGGTTGTTAATAAACGGTGCACCTTCTCTTGCACCATCTTCCGGATGCTTAATACAGCATTCCCATTCCATCACCGCCCAGCCATCATAACTATACTGCGTAAGCTTGCTAAAAATGGTTTTGAAATCTACCTGCCCATCACCCGGTGAACGGTAACGACCAGCCCGGTTGAGCCAGCTTTGATAGCCACCAAATGTGCCCTGTCTGCCAGTAGCGTTAAACTCCGCATCCTTTACATGAAAGGCTTTAATACGTTCGTGATAAAAGTCGATGTACTGAATGTAATCCAGTTGCTGTAGCACAAAATGCGATGGGTCATAAAGCAGGCAGGCCCGAGGATGATTGTTTACTTCGGCTAAAAACATTTCGTAAGTAGCGCCATCAAAAAGGTCTTCGCCTGGGTGGATTTCATAGCACACATTTACAC
>CAXTDG010000034.1:12933-15375 GCA_964242675.1 uncultured Chitinophagaceae bacterium | reverse complement strand
GTTGTTTGAAGGATTTTGGCAAAATACTTTTTGTATAAAAAGGACAACCAGATTTTGAAAGCAAGCAAGGGGGCTTTTGACTCTCTAATGAGTGATAGCTGCGGAATGCTCGTATTTACATAACCGCTGTTGATAGTAATAAGGCAATCAACTTTTTCCTTTACTAATAAAACAGGTAAAGTTTTACTGTACCAGCGTCGCAGGCCAAAATAGGTGGTTACAACAGGCACCTGCACCCAACTGATATCTTGACTAGCCAGTATTGCTGTATTATCTGTAAACAGGGTGAAAGTGGAGTCGGGAATCGCATTCAGCAGGCAATTCACTAAAGCGTTTACGTATTCCTGCTGATCCGTTTTTTCTAGTGTACTGCTCCGAACCGCTATTCCTATTTGCATGTGGGCAAAGATAACCGCCATAAAAGGCACGGAAACGCACCATCTGGTTTCTTAAAAAAGGGCATAAGTTACCAAACTGACATTTTTTTGGAACCGGCACAAAATTTAATTGATATATTTGGACTTTACTGACCTCATTTTTCGTTTACAAAAAAGTTTTAAGAAAAGCTGCTGCACCAGTTGCCTCGTTTTTCAAACGTTGGAGTGTTTTTCCTCCAATCAGCTTTCATAAGGATTTAGTGTTTACAAAAAGAAGAACAGGTTTGTAAGTTGCCCATCCCATACAAAGCGCTGTTTTTAAATACATTTTGTAATGCTTTGTATTAGGGCTGTTTGTTACAAAAATCACTTGCATACATCTAATTATTTTGCCCGGTAAAGCGTACTGTGGCCTTACTTACAAGAATCTCTAATAAACTACATGGAGTACAACGCAACAAGAGAACTGCTAACCATGCGGGAATATGGCCGCCATGTGCAGAAAATGGTAGAGCATACCCTTGCAATTGAAAACCCGATAGAGCGGCAGCAAAATGCGGAGACTATTATAGAACTAATGGGTTTTCTGAATCCGCAGCTGAAAACAATGGAAGACTACCAGCAAAAGCTGTGGGATCATCTGTATGTAATATCCGACTTTAAGCTGGATGTAGTAAGCCCCTATGGCAAGCCGGAAAAGGAAAAATATATGAGTGCCCCGGCTCCGCTGAAATACCCCAAGCGTAAACCCCGCTACAACCACTTGGGCAAAAATATTGAGCTGGTTATTAAGAAAGCACTAAACGAAGAAAACCCTGAAAAAAAGAGTGCTTTTGCCCATACCATTGCCTACTACATGAAGCTGGCCTACAGCAACTGGCACAAAGAACTGATACATGACGATGCTATTCGGCAGGAAATGAACACCATAACCAATGGTGAACTGGAATTTAGCAATACGCCGTTTGTACGCCATCGGGCAGCTAATTTTCAGGAAGAAAGCTACGGCTATAGTGGTGGTAAAAGGCCCAATAACCGCAACAACCGCAACTTTCGCAATGGCGGAGGAAGTAGCAGCGGTGGTGGCAGCAACCGCAATGGTGGAAATGGCCAGGGCGGTAATTTTCAAAACCGTAGTGGTGGCGGCGGTGGTAATAGCCAGGGTGGTCAGGGAAATAACGGGCGAAACAATAATAACTTTAAGAAGAAGAAGCGATTTTAAGATAACAATAGGCAGTTAGCAGGGAGCTTGTGAAGTCGATAGACTTTTTATTATTGGCTTTCCTGCTAACTGCTTTCTGCTCTCTAAAGCAATCCTTTCTCCTGCAAATACTCAGCTATTTGCACTGCATTAGTGGCGGCACCTTTACGCAGGTTATCGCTTACTACCCAACAGTTCAATGTATTAGGTTGGGTTTCGTCCCGGCGCAGGCGGCCTACAAAAGTGTCGTCTTTATCGTGGGCATATAATGGCATAGGGTATACAGCATTTGCTACATCATCCTGCAACACCAGGCCCGGCGCTTCGGACAATACCTGGCGTACTTCCTCTATTGTAAAGTCGTTTTCGAATTCAATATTCAGGCTTTCGCTGTGGCCACCCATTACAGGAACCCGAACCGTGGTAGCCGTAACTTTTACGCTGTCATCCCCCATTATTTTTTTGGTTTCATTCACCATTTTCATTTCTTCCTTAGTGTATCCATTGTCCAGAAACACGTCTATCTGTGGAATCAGGTTTAGGTCAATAGGGTATTTGTAAGCCATGGAACCGCCAGTTTCGCCGCTGCGTTCGCTCATCAGTTGGTCAACGGCTTTTTTGCCGGTACCCGTTACACTTTGGTAAGTGCTTACCACCACCCGTTTGATGCCGTATTTTTTATGCAATGGTTGCAGCACCAGCACCATTTGAATAGTAGAACAGTTAGGGTTAGCAATAATTTTATCTTCAGCCGTCAATACTTCTGCATTCACTTCTGGCACTATCAGCTTTTTGGTAGGGTCCATCCGCCAGGCGCTGGAGTTATCAATAACAGTAATGCCTGCTTCAGCAAATTTTGGAGCC
>CAXTDG010000034.1:0-12923 GCA_964242675.1 uncultured Chitinophagaceae bacterium | reverse complement strand
AGCCCACTCAGTAGATGTCCCACCGCCTGCCGAAAAAATAGCCACATCTGGTTTGGCATCAATGGCACTTTGCATCCCTACCACTTCGTACTTGGTTCCTTTAAATTCAACTTCCTTACCCACTGATTTTTCGGAGGCTACAGGTAATAATTCAGTTACTGGAAAATTTCGCTCAGCCAGTACCTGCAACATTTTAGAGCCTACCAGACCGGTAGCGCCCACTACGGCTACTTTCATTGTGTTTGTTTTGATAAAAATAAAAAAGCCTTCCGTGTTATGCGGAAGGCTAATGCGTTTTAGATGAAAACCCGATTATTCAAAAACGTAACAGCCCGCCGCCAGTGGCGATGGTCTTTATACGCTTAGTGAATTTTGTTATCATCATTGAGAAGCGAATATAGGGAGGAAAGGAGAATGAAGGGGAAGTTGAAAAAGAGTAAATACTGTTTTGAAATAAATATTAAAACAGGATCACCTGCCTGCATATGCTGAATTAGGTTCTTTTACTAAAGAGAAATCATACTCCGGTTCATTATCTGCATAAGCACCTGATAATCCTGCTAAAGAAAATTTGTAAAAATCCTGATCCTCTTCTTCAGCAACCAAGATTAACACTTTTACTTTTTTATTCCTTATAATAGGTATATTCTCAATTTCTATCTCTCCATTCTCGTCAAATGAGTCAAATGTTTCTATTGCTTTCATATAAAATCAATTGATCACACTACCAAAAACTGGCTTTGTATATAACGTGTTACTTCTTTCAAATCCTTGGTATCCTCATACACTTTCAATTGGCGGTTGGCACCGGTACCATTTTCCAGCATTTTATGTACATAACTAATGGCATGGCGGCAGCCCAACTGGTCTACTACATCATCTACAAAGTCCAGCAATTCATAAATCAGCACACGGGTATTTACCTCAGCCTCTTTACCAAAATCTATCAGCGTACCATCAATACCATAGCGGCCGGCCCGCCATTTATTTTCCATTAATAGCAGCCGTTGGTACATCATAAAATTCAGGTTTTGAGTACGCAGCTTGTATAACTTAGCACAAATAGCCTGAAAAAGCGCTGCAATGGCAATGGTTTCGTTTATGGTCATGGGTACATCGCAAATGCGAAATTCTACTGTTTTAAAGAAAGGGTGTACCCGCAGATCCCACCATATTTTCTTAGCATTATCGATGCAATTGGTTTTAATCAGCAGGTTTACATAGCGTTCAAAAGCATCATAGCTTTCAAAATAATCGGGGATACCAGTGCGGGGAAACTTATCAAATACTTTGGTTCTGTAAGACCGGTAACCCGTGTAGCGTCCTTCCCAAAAAGGAGAATTGGTACTAAGGGCATACACATGCGGCAAAAAATAACGGGCACTGTTAGCTATGTGCATCGCCATTTCATTATTCTCCATACCCACATGTACATGCAGGCCGAAAATGAGGTTGCTGCGGGCAGCATCCTGCAATTCATCTACAATTTTATCATAGCGGGCATGGTCGGTAATTAGCTGGCCTTCCCACTCGCTAAAGGGGTGTGTGCCACTGGCACCTACTGCCAGGCCTAGGCTATCAGCTATTTGCGCAATATTGCCACGCAGGGTACTAATATCTCTAAATGCCTCGTCGGTATCGGCGCAGATGTCGGTACCTACTTCTACTACGGCTTGGTGCATTTCGGCCTTTACCTTATCTTTTAAAATCTTTTGGCCTTCGGTCACTATTTTTTGGTCGTGGCTTTTCAGTTCCAGCGTATCCTTATCTATTACCATGTATTCTTCTTCTACGCCCAGCGTAAACTGCCTGAAGTTGAGGTGCGACATAAATTGAAATTGTAGTTGATGAGAAAATGAATGCGGCAACGCCTGAAAGGAAGGCGGCACACAGTGGCTAATATCGTGAATAAATGAATTGAAAAAGAAAAATGTGAGAAAGGAGTGAGCCGTACGCTATTCGAGACATCAGTTTGAAAATCTAATACAAAAAAGAGGCACACAACTTAGGTTGTATGCCTCTATATAATCTTCAATTAAAATTTATTGCGCCTGATCATTTTCCAGCCCTTCTACCGGGGCAGTATCAGTTGTTTTGGCCGATTTCTTTGCAGCCTTCTTAGGTGCAGCCGAATCTTTTTTTGGAGTTGCTTTTTTAGCTTTAGGCGCTGCCGCTGCCGTTTCCTGCGAAACAATTGGTGCTGCATCATCACTTTCAACCAATGGTTTGCCAGTGCTGCCTTGCTTTACATATTTGCCCCAGGTCAGGTTGTCTTTTCCATCTTGTTGTGACTGTGCTCTTTCAATAGCGTAATTGGCAGATGTTTCAACTACCCAGTCAAAATTTTCCTGACCTACGCTTGCAAGGTCAGCATCGGGAGCTGGGTTACAGAAATCGATAGCGTAAGGTACACCATCCCGCAGGGCTAACTCTACCGTATTAAAATCATAACCCAGGTACTGGTTGATGCGTAGTACAATATCTTCCATTTGCTTGTAGCGCTCCGGCGAAGGAGAGAAGCTGGCAGAGTAGCGTAGGTGGTGCGGATTGCGAGGTTCGTAAGGCATGATGCGTACATGCTTGCCACCAATGCAATAGCAGCGATAGTATTCGTCGAACACAATTTCTTCCTGTAATAGCATTACCAACTGGCCGGTTTCGCCATGCTTGGCGTAGAAATCATCAATGCTATCCAGGCGATACACATTTTTCCAGCCGCCGCCAGCAAAGGGTTTCATGTAAGCCGGGAAGCCAGTGTATTCAAAAATACCTTTCCAGTCCATTGGGTATTCCAGGTTGCTGAACGACTGGTCGTTGGTATCATCTGGCAACTGGTACGAAGGGAGAATAACGGTTTTTGGGACCGGCACTCCAATTTTAGTAGCCAGTGCATTGTTGAAAAACTTTTCATCGGCACTCCACCAAAAGGGGTTATTGATAACTGCTGTACCAGAAATAGCAGCGTTTTTCAGGAAAGCCCGATAAAACGGAACGTCCTGCGAAATGCGGTCGAATATTACAGCATAACCGCTGCTTTCGCCCTGCATTACTTTATCAATCTTCACAGGTTCGGCAGTAATGCCTCCCACCTGTTTGCTATTTATTCTTTCAATTAAAGCCTCTGGAAAGGAGCGCTCTTTACCGAACATTACACCAATCTTTTTCATTATCAGGTAGTTTTAAAAGGTAAAATTTGTTGGTATTTGGTCAAATATATCCCGCCTGACGAAATAGTCAAAAGTTTTTACCAAATAGCAAGCCTGAAAACGATGTATTAGCTTGAAGAATAGTGCAGTCGGTTACTAACAAAATATCCGCTTCATCTGATAGCCAATAAACAATTGTCCTTAATAGAGCTTATTGATTGCAACTACTTTTTCTTTCTTTTTAATTTTCTTTTAAAAATCGGATTGTTTGATAGTAACATAGATTGATGATGCCCCGTGATGATACATACATCATTACTTCTTGTCTTATAGATAATGCGGTACCGACCTGCCAAAATTTGTTTGTAAACACTTCCCGGTAGTTCAGGAACTGTTCTCCCGATTTCAAGGTATTTCTCTAATACAAAAGTTCTTTCGATAAGCATACTTACCTGAGACTTTGCACTTTGAAGAGAGTCACGACCTATATATTCAGCAATACTTTCAAGGTCACTTGCAGCCTTCGCTGACCAGTTTACTGTAGCCATTTACCTAGCTTCTTTTTTACTTCTTCAGTCGTTAGCGTATTACCGGCTTTTATATCCTCTTCTCCTTGTTTTATTTTTTTTAGAAGAATAATTCTTTCAACTAGTTCCTCAGCATCAAACTCACCGGGAAGGTTATCAAGTGTCTGTAAAACTTGCTGCTTCGTAATCATTGTATTGGGTTTTTTTGCTTAAAAGTAATCATTGTAAACTAACTATACCTGCTCCTTCAGCAACTCCAAAAAAGCTATTCTTTCTATCATCCTTGCCCCCAAACTTTCCAAATGCGGTGTGTACACCTGGCAGTCAATTAATTTCAAACCTTCTGCAATCATCTGCTGCACACCGGTAATGAAAGCCGCTTTGCTGGCATTGCTCACATGGCTGAACATACTTTCACCAAAAAACACCTGGCCAATGTGAAGGCCATAAAAACCACCTACCAGTTCATCATTTTGCCAGGCTTCATAACTTGTACCTATACCCATACGGTGCAGTTCAGTATAAGCATCTACCACTTCTCTGCCAATCCAGGTACCATCTTGCCCCGGCCGGGCCGTTTTACGGCATTCTGTAATGACTCCTTTAAAATTTTGATTGCAGGTAATGGTGAACTGCTGTTGCTTTAGCACCTGTTTCATGCTTTTGCTCACCTTCAGTTCTTCGGGGAAAATAACGAAACGGGGATCAGGATTCCACCAGAGCGGCACTTTGCCTTCGTACCAGGGGAAGATGCCGTTTTTATAAGCCAGTATTAATCGATTGGTAGATAAGTCACCGCCAATGGCCAGCAGTCCCTCCTCATCAGCCGTTTCCGGCGGAGGAAACCAGAGGCGATCATCTAAAATGGTATAACCAGTTATGATTTATAAATTATAAGTTATGAATTAAGATGAAGAGGTTTTGCATGAGTTCATAATGTCATTTCAAAAAAGAGAATCAGATTATAACTCCTCTCTTATAACTCAACTCTTCTAAAAGAACTATTCTTCCTCCTCAATGGTGGCATTAATGGTGCGGTCAATCATGGCTTCGCACATAGGCCGAAGGGTTTCAAAATCGCCCTGCTTCACCGCATATTTTCCATTGAAATGGATAATCATGGCACACTGCTCGGCCTGCTGTTCGTTGTGCCCGCAAATTTCTACCAGCGCTTTTATTACCCATTCAAATGTGTTCACTTCATCATTCCACAATACCAGCCGGCACCCCCGGGACGTTTCTTCCAATAGGTCTACGTCTTGCTGCTCAAAAGGGTTAATGGCTGGTTTGGTTACTGACATCTCAATTGCATTTTCTATAGTCAAAGGTAGTTTCAAACTAAAAAGGGAAAAGTAAAAATTACAAACGACTGAGCAGGCGGAATAGTTGACCTCACTACCCTACCCCCGGCCCCTCTCCATGCTTCAGTGTGGAGAGGGGCCGGGGGTAGGGTGCATAACATTCCACTTGTTAACGACTTACAAAAGCGGGAAACGTCGAGTAATCTTTCACCCTACTTTGCGTTCCAATCCTGTCAGAACTCTATTTGAATGAAGCAATACGTTATCTCTTTTTTACTATTGGCCCAGTGCGGCTGGCTAGCTGCCCAAAATACCCGCATCGTTACCGATCCCGGCCAGCCATTTCTACAGGCCCGTGACGATTTTTACAACGAACGCTATGGGCTGGCCTACCCGGCTTTTCAAAAACTGAAAAAGGAACAAACGCCAGCCATGGCTTCTGCCAGTTTTCAGCGGGCTGAGGAACTGGATTTTTATAATACCGCTTCTGCATTAGCCCTGCGAGAAGAAGGGGCGGATGTACAGGCTACTGAATTTTTAAGTGCTAGTAGCAATTCCGTACTTACCCCGCAGATGAATTTTTACCTGGGTAGCTACTATTTCTCCAAAGGGAAATTTGCCGACGCTGCTACTGCTTTCGAAAAAAGCACCAACGACAACCTGACTAATGGACAAATTGCCCGCAAAAATTTTGAGGCCGGCTACAGCTATTTTACCCAACAAAATTTCGCCGCTGCCAAGCCGTTGCTTAATTCTGTAAGACAAATTCCTGATGATCCGCATTATGTAGATGCTAACTACTATTACGGCTTTATTGCTTTCAGAGACAAAAATTACAAAGACGCTTTACAAAGTTTCGAACTGGTGCAGAGCAAAGGCAAATACGGAAATCTCGTTCCGTTTTACATTACCCAAATCTATTATTTCCAGGGGCAAAAAGACAAGGCCATTGAAGCTGCGGAAAAAGCATTGCAGGCTGGTGGACAGTACTACGAACTGGAACTAAGCCAGCTACTCGGCCATGCTTATTTCGAGAAAAAGGAGTACGCCAAAGCCTTGCCGCTGCTGGAGAAATATGTAAATGGAAGCTCTAAAGTGCGTCGGGAAGATATTTACGAATTATCCTTTTGCTACTACCAGGCAAATAACCTGCAAAAAGCTATTACTGGTTTTAAACAACTGAGCAGCGGGCAGGATACGCTGAGCCAGAATGCCATGTACCTATTGGGCGATGCCTACCTGAAAACCGGTAATAAAAGAGAAGCCCGAAATGCATTTTTGTTTTGTAGTACTAATAGTAGCAATGCCCGGCAAAAAGAAATTTCCACCTTCAACTATGGCAAGCTAAGTTATGAATTGGGTTATGATAATGAAGCACTGACTGCTCTACGCAACTACACTACTAAGTATCCAAAGGGTGAATATGCCGCCGAAGCACAGGATTTATTGGTAAATGTGTTGGCCAATACAGCCAATTATAAAGATGCCTTAAGCCTGTACGAAAGCCTGCCCAATAAAAGCGAAAACAACAAACGCATTCTGCCCCGCATTTTATACAACCGGGCACAGGAACTACTGAACGACCGCCAGGCCGATGCCGCAGATGCCTTGTTAATCCGTGCCGAAAAAGCAGATTACAATACACAATTATTACCACTCATCCATTTTTGGCGGGGCGAAATTGCCTACCGGGATGATCGCTCTGGCGAGGCCGTTCCGCACCTGAATCAGTATTTGAAAAGCCCCGTTTTTCAAGGGGAGGCAACGGCAAGCAATGCGAATTACATTTTAGGCTACGCCGAAATGGATGCGGCAGATTGGCGGGAATCAGCCTCCCATTTTCAACAAGTGAAAACCGGTACCGATGCGGTAATTCAGGATGCTGCCCTACGCCTGGCCGACTGCTACTACATGCAAAAAAGCTGGAGCCAGGCGCTGGATATTTATAACAATGCCATCAGTAAGCATAGCAATGGGGCCGACTATGCCACTTTCCAAAAGGCAATGATCTCCGGGGCACAAAACCGCAATACGGAAAAGATTGGCTACATGCGGAGCATTGAAACCTTGTACCCACAATCGGCCTATGCAGGCAATGCCCAAATGGAAATTGCGAATGCTTACCTGGCTGCTGAGCAGTTTCAAAATGCAATTGCCCCGCTGCAAAAAGTAATTGATGCAAAAAATACGGAAGCACTAAAACCACAGGCCTACTTAAAACTAGGATCAGCCCAGTACAACCTGAACAGAAACAACGAAGCGCTGGCTGCATTCAAAGCGGTGCTGAATAAGTACCCGCAAAGTCCTGAAGCCGATGATGCACTGGATAATGTTCGTAACGTATTTATTGAGCAGGGTAAACCTGACGAGTACGTACAGTTTATAAAAGGAACGGGTAAAAACATCTCCAATACCGAAGCTGATTCACTTACCTACACATCTGCCTACCTGCAACTAAACAATAATAATAAGGATGCAGCACTACAGGGCTTTACCAAATACCTGCAGCAGTATCCCGACGGGCAAAACATTACCGAAGCTTCGTGGTACCTCGGCGGGTTGCTGGAAGAGAAAAAGGATATGACGGCTGCCATTGCCCGCTACCAGTTTGTGGCCGATAAAGCGCCAAACAAATTTGCCGAAAAGAGTATGCTGGCCGTAGCCCGCTACTATTATTTCGATGCAAAAAACTATGCTACCGCCGCCATTTACTACCAAAAGTTGAAGGAGTATAGCAGCACCGATGCCAATAAACTGGAAGCCAGCCGTGGATTGTTGCGTTGCCAATACCAGTTGGGACAGTGGGCTGATGCTGCACCCAATGCCCAGGAAATTTTGAAGAACAAAGCTGCCGGTGCCGATGACAAGATTTTTGCTTACATGATTACCGGAAAAAATGCTCAGTCACAAAACGATTGTGCGGCTGCTATCACCGCTTTTAAACAGGTAGCTACCTTAAGCAAAGCGGAGTATGGTGCCGAGGCCCGCTACCAGATTGCTGCTTGCCAGTACACTCAAAACCAGTTTAGCGTCGCTGAAAAATCGGCTTTTGAAGTGGTAAATAAAGCTGGTTCCTACGAGCTATGGGTAACCAAAGCCTACATTTTGCTCGGCGATATTTACCTGAAACAAAAAGACTACTTCAATGCAAAAGCTACTTACAAAAGCGTAAGCGAAAATGCCAGCATGGCCGACCTAAAACAGGAAGCCCTCACCAAATATGCCGCTGCCGAAGCTGAAGAGGCAGCAAATAGTAAGGTGACGAAATAGTGAATGGTACAAAACCTATAAGGTCTATTTTGATAGTTAACTTTTTTTAAGCCCAAAAAGACCTTATAAGTTTATCCGACACCTGCCCTGATTCTTGTCTTCACGAACCAAAACGCACTCAAAATCTAAACTTCCTTAATTTTTATTTCCTTGATGACTTGATCCCACTGGGTTTTCTTACATAAACTCATTGCTGATTAATAACACCAGTGGAGATAGAAAAATTAGTTCAATCATGTTCAACAAAGATGGATTTTTTGAAGAGTTTGATAGTGCTTTAAAAAAAGCATTATTCTATAACAGTCCATTTAACAAAAGAAAGGCCGTGGATAGCATTAAAAATTTCTATGCTGAATTTGATTTAAAAATTCCTGAGTATTTCTATATCTACCAAGATGCTTGTTCAGCAATGAAAAATTTTAATGAATGGATGATTAATGCTAAAGAAGCTGTCACAGCTTGGGATTGGAATTTTCCAATGACAAATCCTAATGGAGCATGGTTCAATTTTGCTGTGAAAGAGAAATTTGACCTGGCTTTTAAAAGAATCGGTCCTGGATTGTTTAGGATAAAGGGAAGATCGTATGATGCTGGTACGGCAGAAGTTGAAAAGGAAATTCTAAAAACTATGTGGATTGAAATTGCCAGCTTTCATAATCTGTCTTACTATACTGAGTTATTAGAAAAAGAGTCAGATATATTGTCTCAAAATGACTTGATTGATAGTTTTCTGAATGATTTATTAGATGTGACAAGTCAGATATCTCCATACGAGGTGTTTTTTTTAGGAAGTGATTTTAAACTTGTTTATGAAGTAGCTGCATGTAACTATTTAGTGCGTTACCATGACATAAAAAGAAATAGTAACTACGTAAGCTGCATTAATGATATTCTTACTTATTGTGGACTCGTAATGGCATTCGATGATGTATGTGTTATTTGTAAAAAAATAAACTATAGTTAAAGTAAAATCTTACATAGGTGCAGGATTGTGTCCCGTGTCAATCCGTTACTTATATCACACATTCATACAATTCAAAGACAAGCAACAAGCTGGCACAGGACAGAGTCCTGTGCCTAGCGACAAACGAAATAGCAAACAACTATGAACCTCAAAATAACTTTTGGCTTTACCTTGTTAGCAGCAGCGATAACCGCTCATGCACAACGGGATAGTACCCAGAAAAAAACGATTGAAATCACCTCGTCGTTCAAGCCGGTACTAATGCCGTCCGCCAAGATTGACCTGAACCCATCGGCATCGTTGGGCGATACGGTACGGCCCCGTCTTACGTATAATGTGCCGGTGCAAAACCTGAGCTTTAATATTTATCCGGCTAATTTAAAGCCTGCCGCCCTGGTGCCGGACAGCAGTTCGCCGTATGCAAATAATGGGTTCATTAAAGCCGGGTTTGGCAACTACAGTACGCCTTATGTGCAAGCCGGGGTTTCCTTTGGCGATGGCCGCAAAAGCAGCGGTGCTCTTACGGCCGATTATATTTCCAGCAAAGGCAAACGGACGTACCAGCAGTATAATAAATGGGGCATTCGGGGCGATGGTTTGTTTGCTGCAGGTACGGAGCACAAGTTGAAATTAGGTGCTGGTATTAGCCAATATAGTACACACCGTTATGGTTTTTTGCCCGACACGCTTAAGACATTTACTAAAGATGCCTTGCTGCAACGCTTCAATACCTACACCATCAGTGCGGAACTGAGCCGAAATACGCCTACTGATTTCAACCTGTTGTATGCACCAGCAGTCAACCTTTTGCTATTTACCGACAACCGGGATGGCAAGGAAACGCATTTCAATTTTAAGGTGCCACTACAGGTGGGTATTACTGACAACTTTAAGTTTGGCGTCGATTTTCAGGGTGACCTGGTAAAGTATTCCGCTCCCAAAAATGTATCAGTTAGTAGCAACGTGGTGAGCGTTACGCCAGCTATTACTTACTCCTCAGAAGTACTGAAAATAAAAGCGGGACTGATGCCTTCCTGGAATAATGGCAATTTTAAATTACTACCCGATATACAGGCCGAGGCCCGCATACCCGACCAACCCTTTATGGGTATTGCTGGCCTGAAGGGATATTATGAGATAAACAGCTATCGCAACCTTGCTATGTTCAATCCATTTATTGCACAGCCCAATACCCTTTTCAATACCCGAAATACAGAGTTTTACGGTGGTTTCAAAGGGAACCTGGGTACGCATTTCAGCTACCTGGCAACGGCTGGCTTTGTAAACCGTAGCAATGTGGCGTTGTACCTGAACGATACTTCGGCCACAGGCAATACCTACCGGGTAGGGCAAGAAGCTCGTGTCAATTCTATCAAGCTACATGGCGAGTTGGGCTATCAAAATGCTGACAAGTTTTACTGGAATAATAGCCTGAATGTGCAAACTTTTGGTGGGTTAAAAACCTTCGACAAAGCGTATGGATTAATTCCATTGGAAATTCAGAGCCATCTGCGGGCAAAATTGTTCACTAACTTTTACTTCACTGCCGATCTGTTTTACTTTGAAGGTGGATGGTACAAAAGTCGCCGGGGCCAGGACAAAACCAGCACTGCCGTTGACCTGAATGCCGGCGTGGATTTCAAAGTGTACAAAAATGTAAGCCTGTGGCTACAGTTTAATAATGTGTTCAATCAAACTTACCAACGCTGGAACCAGTACCCAGTGCTAGGCTTTCAGGCATTGGGCGGTGCTAAAGTGACTTTCTAGTTGAAATATTCTACCAACAAAAAAATCCCGGCTCAAGTGAACCGGGATTTTTTATCATATTATTTTGACTCGTTTGAGTCAGATGCTTTCAGCATGAATATAAGAGTGTGATTACTTTTTAGCTAAAGCTGCCGCCATTGTCTTACCAATATCAGCAGGGCTGGCTACTACGTGGATGCCACATTCTTCCATAATTTTCATTTTGGCAGCAGCCGTATCATCGGCACCGCCTACTATGGCACCGGCATGGCCCATGCGTCGGCCGGGAGGAGCGGTTTGTCCGGCAATGAAACCAACAACGGGTTTGGTGCCATGTTCTTTTATCCAGCGGGCTGCTTCAGCTTCCATACCGCCACCAATTTCACCAATCATTACAATGCCTTCTGTTTCGGGGTCGTTCATCAGCAGTTCAACTGCTTCTTTGGTTGGGGTGCCAATGATTGGATCGCCACCAATACCAATAGCGGTAGTGATACCTAAACCTACTTTCGCTACTTGGTCAGCTGCTTCATAGGTAAGCGTTCCGCTTTTTGATACGATACCAATATTTCCTTTCTTGAAAATAAAGCCTGGCATAATGCCTACTTTACAAGCACCAGCAGTAATAACGCCTGGACAGTTGGGGCCAATAAGGCGGGCAGGTTTATCTTCCAGGTATAATTTTACCTTTACCATGTCCTGCACCGGAATGCCTTCCGTGATGCAGATAACCAACTTGATTCCGGCATCAGCCGCTTCCATGATGGCGTCAGCAGCAAAAGCCGGGGGAACAAAAATGATACTTACATCGGCGCTGGTGGCTTTCACCGCATCAGCTACCGTATTAAAAACGGGCCTGTCGAGGTGGGTGCTGCCGCCCTTGCCGGGGGTAACGCCGCCTACAACCTGGGTGCCGTACTCAATCATTTGCGAAGCATGGAAAGTGCCTTCCGTACCGGTGAACCCCTGTACGATGACTTTGGAACTTTCATTGACAAGAACACTCATGATAATTGGTGATTTGTTTTTTACAGATGGCTGCAAAAGTAGGGGAGACGGTAGAAGTTATGAGAGATGAGTTGTAAATTATGAGCGGAAGCGAACGCTGTTGCTTAAAATTCTGTGCAAACGTTATCAATAGTTGCTTTGCAATCCCTTTTGTAAAGCAGTAAGTAATACAAAATCATTTTTGATAGATGCTTCGGGCAGAAGCTGGCAAGTGAGACAGTAGAACAGATTTGAGATCATAACAACTCATCTCTTATCACCTATCTCTTCTCATTTAGTTATCAAAGCCCCAGGTGATGCTGCCCCAGTAGCTTTGCCAGTAGCCATTTCCTTTTATAGGATCTTCCACCATTTTTACTAAGCTCAGCATCCAGCTACCGGTAGGGTCAATGGTGGCTTTTACTACGCCGTTTTCAATATCCACAGCAGTTTTGATAGTCTTGCCGTCTTTGCGTTGCCATAGCCAGGCTTTGCCACCCCGTAATATTTTGTTCTGAAAATAAATGCTAAACGAAATAACGCCGGGCTGTTTCAGATTGTAGGGATTATCAATGGGCACAATGTCCAGCGGCAACCCAGCCGGGGAAGTATAGAATGAAGTTTTCAGGTAATCGCTTTTACCCATCCGGCTTTTAATGCGTATTAATGTTTTAGCACAACGCTGATAATTTTCTCGGCCCATGCTGGTATCCTGGTTATACACTTCCCGGTGGCGTAACACTTCCAGCAGGCCTTCCTCTTCCAGGTAAGCATTAAATTTTTTTGCTTCCATTTCTATGTAGGCATTTTTTCCCTGATAGGTAATAGTATAGTTGCCGGGGTAAATGACAGTATCGAGCCGGGCCGAGTCGCCTGTAGCTTTTCCTAAAAAGGGCAATAGATCAAAGCGATAGTTATTGCTGGCGGCATTTAGCAGGATAGCTTTTTCAGCGCTGCCAGTCCAGTTTTGCCCGGTAAAATC
>CAXTDG010000033.1:0-15717 GCA_964242675.1 uncultured Chitinophagaceae bacterium | reverse complement strand
ATTAAATACCGTGAAATCTAAACGTGCCGTGATGGGACTTTCCGGTTTTAATATTCTTACGCAATCGTCCAATCCCTCTGCAGCCGTGGCTTTTGTGTCATTCAAAAAACTGAGCGACAGAACACCAGATGAAAAAGACATCAACGTAGTGATGAATGATGTAAGAGGAAAACTGGCTGAAATAAAAGGCGGAAATTTCTTCGTATTTACCTTCCCAACCGTACCTGGTTTTAGTAATGTGGATGGCTTGGATATGGTGCTGCAAGACCGTACCGGTACAGGCAAGCTCGACAAGTTTGCAGGAGTGTCTGGCGCCTTTATTGGCGAGCTGATGAAGCGTCCGGAAATCGCTTTTGCCTTCACGGCTTTTAAAGCAGATTACCCGCAACTGGAATTGGAAGTGAACGATGAAAAAGCAGCGCAACTTGGTGTAAATGTGAAAGACATTTTAAGCACTATGCAGGCCTATTTCGGTAGTGCCCAGGCATCCGATTTTAACCGCTTTGGTAAATACTACCGGGTAATGGTACAGGCCGATAAAGTGGACCGAACCGACCCAACCGCCATTGACCGTGTGTTTGTGAAAAGCAAGCTGGGTGAAATGGTTCCCATTAGCACTTTGGTAAATCTGAAACGAGTGTACGGACCAGAAACCGTTTCCCGCTACAACCTGTT
This sequence comes from uncultured Chitinophagaceae bacterium, assembly GCA_964242675.1. Taxonomy (GTDB): domain Bacteria; phylum Bacteroidota; class Bacteroidia; order Chitinophagales; family Chitinophagaceae; genus JAZKFT01. The sequence continues at coordinate 15,042 of CAXTDG010000033.1, read as the reverse complement.
CAATTCCATCGGTATCAATGCTATTCCTAAACCCGGCTATAGCTCTGGCGACGCCATTAAAGCGGTGGAAGAAGTGGCCAAGGAGCATTTGCCAAATGGATATACTTACGAGTTCACTGGGTTGACGAAAGAAGAGATTTCCAGCGGTGGACAGTCTGCTGTCATCTTCGGATTGTGTCTACTGTTTGTGTACTTCCTGCTGGCAGCGCAATACGAAAGTTACATTCTGCCACTGGCAGTTGTTTTATCAATTCCTGCTGGTATCCTAGGTGTATTCTTAGCTATTGGCTGGGCTGGTATCGACAATAACATTTACGTACAAGTTGCCTTGGTAATGCTCATTGGGTTGCTGTCGAAAAACGCCATCCTAATTGTGGAATTTGCCGTGCAACGCAGGCGGGCTGGCAAGACTTTGTTGGCTTCTGCACTCGAAGCTGCCAAACTCCGCTTACGCCCTATCATCATGACTTCCCTTGCATTTATTGTTGGTATGATTCCTATGATGCGGGCCGAAGGTCCATCGGCACAGGGTAACCATTCCATCAGTATTGCCGCTGCCGGCGGTATGATTTCCGGCGTTATTCTCGGCCTGTTTATCATCCCTGTTTTATTCATCGTTTTCCAGGCTATGCAGGAAGCCATTCGCCCTAAACCGGCCATTTATTTACCTACTAATAACCACCATGAAAAAGTACATAACGAGTCTGCTTTGGCTCTCGATTATAATTAGTTCTTGTAAAGTAACCAAAGACACCGTTGCGCCGAAACCGGAATTACCTACCACTTTCCGCAACAGCGCAACCACTACTGACACCACCAGCATTGGCGACCTTACCTGGAAGCAATTCTTTACAGATGCTACGCTGCAACAACTGATTGACAGCACCATCCTGCGGAATTACGACCTGCAACTGGCTGATAAAAACCTTGAGCAAGCGAACCTTTTGTTGCGCCAATCCAAATGGGGTTATGCACCCGATGTAGCTGTGCAAGCGGCTGCCAGTATCAATCGCCCTTCAGATAATAGTTTGAACGGTCTGAGCCTGAAAAATTTCCTTGGCTCCTCTCATATTGAAGATTATACTGTTGCCGTAGGTGTTTCCTGGGAGGCAGATATATGGGGTAGAGTTCGCAATAGTCAGAAGGCTGCATTAGCATCTTACCTTCAAACTACAGAAGCAAAAAAAGCGTTGCAAACCCGTTTGATTTCCATTGTATCGCAGGGTTATTTTAACCTGCTGATGCTGGATGCACAAATGGAAGTAGCACAGAAAAATCTGGCGCTTAACGATAGCACTTTACGCATCATCCGGTTGCAATACAATGCAGGCCAGGTAACAGCTTTGGGCATTGAACAAGCAGAAGCACAAAGGGCTACAGCGGCACAATTAATTCCGCAATTGCAACAATATATTTTGACGCAGGAAAATGCATTGAGCGTATTGACCGGCAGTTTACCTGCCAAAAAAGCTCGTAATGCAGCGCTGCAAAATGTTCCGGTCCCGGCTACTTTATCCGCAGGTTTTCCGGCAGCTATGTTGGCTCGCCGGCCCGATGTAAGAAGCAGCGAACTGCAACTCGATATTGCAAATGCACAGGTAGGTATTGCAAAAGCGAATATGTACCCAGCACTACGAATTACAGCTAGTGGCGGTGTCAATGCCTTCAAAGCCAGCAATTGGTTTAATATACCGGCATCGCTTTTTGGTGCGCTGGCAGGTTCGCTTACCCAACCCATTTTGCAGAAAAAACAATTGCAAACGCAATATCAGTTAGCGCAGGTTGAAAGAGAAAAAACTGTCATTCGTTTTCGCCAGACCGTATTGGTGGCAGTAGGTGAAGTATCGGATGCATTGGCTCAACTGGAACAATTAGACCTTCGTTTACAGGTGGCTAAAAGCCGGGTGCAAACCTTGCAATCTGCCATTACCAACGCCAATCATTTATTCCAGAATGGTTTGGCTACTTACCTCGAAGTGATTACCGCACAAGCCAATTTACTGCAAAGCGAACTGGAAGTAAATTTGGTTAAAAGAGAACAATTTAATGCAGCGATTGAACTATATCGGGCATTGGGTGGTGGCTGGAAATAATGGCTTTGAAGTAGTGGTGCCTACTACTTATGTAAAAAATTGGTTACACAAAAAATTTTAATCTGAAACCAGACAGAAATTCACTGCATAAGCACTAAAGAGTTTAAGGATAAATAACAAAGAAACAGTAGTTTTTTACCTTCATTATTGAAGCCGTAATAAATTTCACTATAGATTGTTTATCCTTAAACTCTTTATATGTATGTAAGGCAAACCTGTAATTTTAAGTGAGCCAGTATTTTTGTAATGCTTCATAGAAATATAAACCAGAGCTGTTCCAAGCGGCTTTTTATAAACGAAACATCTATTTACCTGATCCTTTTATCACTTTGGATGTGTCTTGGTTTATGCTGATGAAATAGCGGTATCCTTTGCGCCAGGTGACTAGAACTATACCGGTTTTCGGTATAACTAGTATAGCAACGAGAATGGTGATAAACAAGCGTAACGGTTTCCAATTTATAGGCTTCCTGTTTTTAATTTCTTTTTCCACTCTACAGGCTCAGTCTACACAAAACAAAACCACTCTTAACAACAAAGCCCAAAGCATTTACCTACTCTCCGGCACTGCTTGGAAATTAGCCCCTATCAACAACGTACAAGCCAATGGTAACACCCTATCAACCGTAGGTTTCAACGATGTTACCTGGCAGGATGCCATCATTCCCGGCACTGCTTTTTCTTCCTACATACCGCATGATGGTAAGCCCGGCGTGGAGCTGAACCCTGACTCTGCCGACAACATTTGGAAAGTAGATTTTAAGAAATACGACCAGAATTTCTGGTACCGTACGGAGTTCACCATACCGGCATCTTTTAAAGGGAAAAAAATATGGATAAACTTTGAAGGCATCAACAAAAAAGGGGATGTTTATCTCAATGGAAAGTTGGTAGGATATGTAGATGGCCTGGCTCAAAGAGCCGCTTTTTCTTTTACCCCAAATGAAGGGAAAAATGTGCTGGCGGTACTGGTGCACATCCCGTATTTCGTACCTGAAAAACATGGCTTGGCCAACTTAGAAACCCCAACCTATGTATGCAGTGCCGGCTGGGACTTGATGCCCCGTGTGCCCGGCCTCAACAGCGGCATTACCGACGATGTGTATCTCTCTTGCTCCGGCGACGTCACCATTAAAGACCCGTGGATTCGTACGGAATCTTTGGCAGCTAATAAAGCTACACTTTCCATTACTACATTACTACAAAATCATTCGACGGATGCAGTGAGCGGTACGCTGATTGGCACCATTACACCGGGCAATATAAAGCTCACTAAAACAGTTACGCTCAAGGGTAGGGAAGAAACCAATATTGCTTTTCCACAAACCACCGTTGCCAATCCAAAGCTGTGGTGGCCCAACGGCTACGGCGGCAATGCAGATGGCACGCAGTCATTATACAAATGCACTTTTTCTTTTACTATAAACAACCAGGTATCCGACCAGCAAATCAAGCAGTTTGGTATTTGTAAATACAGCTACGATACGCTGGGCGGGCCGCTACATGTTTCTATCAATGGCAAGCGGGTGTACCTGAAAGGTGGCAATTGGGGCATGAGCGATTACCTGCTCCGCTGCCGAGGCGATGAGTACGATACCAAACTCCGCTTTCATAAGGAAATGAACTTCAACATGATCCGCAACTGGACGGGTGAAGTGACCGACGAAGAATTTTACGATGCCTGCGACAAATATGGCATCATGGTATGGGACGATTTCTGGCTGAATAATCTCGGCCCCATCGATAGCCTCGATTTATTTATCCGCAATGCCGTAGAAAAAGTAAAACGCTACCGCAATCACCCCAGCATTGCCGTATGGTGCGGTGCTAATGAAGGCTTGCCGCAGGGTGGCAAAAATAGTCCGCTAAATAAGGGGATTGAAAACACAGTTGCTACCTACGATGGAAACGACCGCCGCTACCAGCCCCGTTCCAACGCAGGCACCAGCAATGAGTGGCTTACCGGTTCCAGCACCAACCTTTCCGGCAGCGGTATCTGGACGCATCAAGAGCCTAAAACCTATTTCACTGACCCGCACAACGGCTACCCCTGGAGCAAGCATTCCTGGAGCATCCGTACGGAGTTGGGTACGGCCGTTTTTCCCAATGTGGAGAGCTTCAAAAAATTCATTCCCGCCGATAGCCTGTGGCCACGCAATACACTGTGGGACAAGCATTATTTCAGCAACGACGGGGCGTATGGCGGCGGTGCTTCGCCTACCAAATACATGGAAGACATCAACAAACGCTATGGTACTGCCACCGGTATAGAAGATTTTTGCCGCAAGGCCCAGCTCATGAATCTGGAAACCAACAAGGCCATATTCGAAGGCTGGCAGGACAATCTTTGGAACGACGCTTCCGGCTTGTTGATTTGGATGAGCCAGTCATCCTACCCCTCTATGATCTGGCAGACCTACGATTTTTACTACGACCTTACCGGTGCCTATTTTGGTGCAAAGAGTGCTTGCGAACCAGTCCATATTCAGTGGAATCCCGCTACCGATTCGGTGAGCATCATCAACAATACTTTGGCTTCATTATCCAATCTTACCATTCAAACAGCCCTATATAATAAAGATGGAAAAATGGTGCCCGGCAGCCAGCAAACTATCAAAGTAAAAAGCATGGCTTCTATTTTTAAACAGTCTTTTGCCAAACTGGATTTAAGCAATAAAAATCTATCCGACGTTTACTTTATCCGCCTGAAACTGCAAGATTCAAAAGGCAAAACATTGTCGGAAAATGAATACTGGAACAGCAGCAATTATCTCAACTATACCGGTATTAATTCCATGCCTTCCTGCCTGCCGTATTTATCTACCTCTGGCACCAAAATAAAAACCCTGCTCAATGGAAATACACAAGTAACAACGACAGTTACTAATGTAGCCACTTCACCCGTAGCAGCATTCGATATTCGGGTACAACCCATAAACAGTGCGACGAATGAACAAGTGTTACCAGCCATCATCAGCGATAGTTATTTTACGCTAATGCGGGGCGAATCAAAGAAAATAACCGCCGAATTTTCTCCAAAGTCAGCCACGGGAAACAATTTTTTCTTTAAGCTTACCCCTTACAACGGAGGCACCGGCGAAAAGAATTTTATCACCAGTCAAACCAGCCAAACAGCATTGAAATGATTCATACCATTTGGGGGCGTCCCGTTGGGTCGGGCTATTCGTTGCAAGTCCTCGGCGTCGTGGTAGCAGTGGTTCGTTTCTTCGGTCTTTCCTCCGCCGCCTGTGGGCTTTCCACTACTATCCCTTGCCCTTCCAAAATCTAACTTGCACACCTCGTTTTATCATTCACTCATCTCTATATTTTTCGCAGGTTTCAATACGCAGAACACCTCTAAAAAAGCCAGTGAATCACACAGAAAACAAGTGTTAGAAAACATAACCATCAGAACAAAATCATGAAGCATTTTTTTACAGTAATCTTAGTAGCAATCAGCTTAGGCATAGTAAGTAACAGCAACGCACAACCCAATACTACGCAGTCTATCCGCAAAGAATGGAATGCTTCCTGGATAGCCGCTCCCAACGATAATGGTAGCGATTATGGCGTGTTTTATTTTCGTAAAAAAATTAATCTAACTACTAAGCCTGCTTCCTTTATCATTCATGTATCCGCCGATAATCGGTACAAGCTGTATATAAATGATTCCCTTATTTCCCTGGGGCCTGCACGTGGCGATACGTATTTCTGGAATTATGAAACAATTGATATAGCACCTTACCTCACTACTGGCAATAATGCGGTAGCGGCACTGGTGTTTAATGAAGCATCGTACCGACCCGAAGCACAGTTTACGGTGCGTACGGCATTCATTTTACAAGGAGCCTCAGCAGCTGAAGAAGTGCTTAATACCAACCGTTCCTGGAAATGCATTCGCAACAACGCAAACCATCCCGTACCGGGCTTTTTCTTTGCTGCCACTAAAGGCGAATTGGTTGACATGAGCCAACGGGTAAAAGGCCCTTGGACCGCCATTAATTATGACGACAGTACATGGCCCTCGGCAAATGATGTAGGAGGAGGAAAGCTAAAGGGAAACGGTGATGGCTTTGGCTGGTCGCTGGTTCCCTCAACCATTCCACCAACGGAATTGACGTATCAACGTATTCCGGTACTGCGGCAGGCAGTAGGTTTAAAAGTTCCATCCACATTCCCTGCTAAAAAAGCACCGCTCTCCATTCCAGCCCATTCCTCCGTAGTGCTATTACTCGACCAAACTTTTCTTACCAACGCTTACATATCACTGGCTTTCAGCAAAGGAAAAGGTGCTGGTATTTCTTTGGGGTATGCAGAAACCCTTTACGACAAAGGCAGCAATGGGCGCAAAAAAAGCAACCGCAACGAAGTAGAAGGCAAAGAGTTTATTGGAAGAATTGATAGCCTGCTTGCCGACGGTAGCGATGAGCAATTATTTACGTCGCTCAACTTTCGTACTTACCGCTACCTACGTATGATAGTGCATACAGTAGATGAACCCTTGATTATTGAGGATCTCTACGGAACATTTACTGCCTATCCATTTAAGCAAACCGCTGTATTCAATACCAGTAATCCTGAAATAAAACAGATCCTGGATATTGGCTGGCGTACTGCACGGCTAAATGCATGGGAAACCTATACCGATTGCCCATACTATGAGCAACTGCAATACATCGGTGATACCCGCATTCAGGCTATGGTATCGTATTACTACAGCGGCGACGACCGGCTGGCCCGCAATGCACTCACCCTAATGGATCACTCCCGTTTAGCGGAAGGTGTTACGCTCAGCCGCTACCCATCGCATAGTACGCAAATCATCTCCACCTTTTCGCTGTGGTATGTGGGTATGTTGCACGACTACTGGATGTACCGGGACGATAGTGATTTTGTAAGAGATAAGCTAACCGGTGTTAGAGGTATATTGGAATTTTTTGGTAAGTATCAGCAGCCCGATGGTTCCTTAAAAAATGTGCCCTACTGGACGTTTGTAGACTGGGCCGGAAACATGGGCTGGGGTCCAAAAGGATCTGACGGCAGTGCGGCTATTTACGACCTGCAATTGTTGTTGGCCTACCAGTGGGCAGCACAAATGGAAGCAACGATAGGCATGCCTGCGTATGCCACCCAATACAGTCAAAAAGCAGCGCAGTTAAAGGAAACAATTCAACGTAAATACTGGGACCCTGCAAAACATCTTTATGCAGATACAAAAGATAAAAACGAGTATTCGCAACATACCAATTCGCTGGCTGTACTAGGTGGCATGGTAAGCGGTACGGAGTTACAAGACCTTTCCAAAAAAATGCTTACTGATAGCACAATGACGCAGTGTACCGTTTATTTCAAATACTATCTGCACCAGGCATTGGTAAAGGCAGGATTGGGTAATGATTTTATGAATTGGTTGGACGTTTGGAAGGAGAATATAAAGATGGGTTTGACCACCTGGGCTGAAGAATCGAATTTACAAACAACCCGATCAGAGTGCCACGCCTGGGGCAGTAGTCCGAATATAGAATTCTTCAGAACAGTACTGGGGATTGACAGTGATGCACCGGGTTTTCATTCCATTAAAATAGAACCGCATTTGGGTACGATGACCGAGGCGAGTGGTGAAATGCCACACCCTGCAGGGAAAGTAATTGTTGCCTATTCTTTGCAAAAAAACAAGTGGAAAATCAGTATTGCCTTACCTGCTAATACGCCTGGGCAATTGGTATGGAAAGAGAAAATCTACGAATTGAAAGCGGGTAAGAATGACCTTGTTCTATAAGCTGTACAGCCATTATTCAAAAGCATACTATTCATAATTAAAAAGTTTATGAAGCAACTTAAACGGGTAACAACAGCACTCCTTTACACCCTGATTTTTTCTTTAACGGCACAAGCCCAGGATTCGACCGCTATAAAAAAAGCAGAACAAGATTCCAATTGGGCCCGTTTTCAGCGTTACCTTGAATACATGGTTCACAACGACTGGCCTAATTTGGCCCGGTATAAGGATGATAATGTAAAGCTAGGATTACCTGCTGCTGGTGAAAAGAGAGTAGTATTTATGGGCAACTCTATCACTGAAGGATGGATCAATACGGATGCAGCTTTTTTCAAAGAAAACAAGTATGTCAATCGTGGCATTGGTGGACAAACCACTCCGCAAATGTTAGTGCGTTTTCGGGCCGACGTGGTGAACCTGAAACCCAAGGTGGTAGTGATTTTAGCAGGCACTAATGATATTGCCGGCAACACCGGCCCATCTACTTTAGAGATGATAGAAAACAATCTTTCCTCCATGGCCGATCTGGCAAAAGCAAATGGTATAAAAGTGCTGATGTGTTCCGTATTGCCTGCTTACGACTACCCCTGGAAACCCGGCCTGCAACCCGCTGAAAAAATTGTAGCACTTAATGCCTGGATGAAAGAATATGCTGCAAAGTCTGGCCACATTTATGTCGACTACTGGACGGCCCTGGCCGATGAACGCAAAGGCATGAAACCAGGACATGCAAAAGATGGCGTACATCCTACAATGGCAGGTTACAAAATAATGGAACCCATTGTACAGCAAGCTATCCAAAAAGCATTAGGAAAATAAATGGTATGTGATTTTTCTCAATATAGAATTACTTTGTTGTAGATCGTTATTACAACAAAGTAATTCTATGCTTTTTTTCGCATTATCGAAGGGCCGCTTTTTTAGCAGCAACAGACTTCATTTTATCTTCCAGCATTTTAATGAAATAGCCACCCACTACACTTCTGGCCTGAAAACCTACTTGTTTTCCATCAGTCGTTTCATGCCAGTCGCAGAGCGGCACCCGGGTTGGTGTTTCAGTAGCATATTTATATACTGGGGCTATCAATGCTTCAAAATCTTGTCGATTGTTTGCTAGCGTAGCTGTCCAGGTAATCCAGTCAGATTTGGTGTAGGTTTTACGGCTATCCAGTGGCAGGCCAAATTCATTTTGCTTACCCAAATAATATTTCACTTCTTTCTGATAAACGCTTGCTGGGAACAGGTTCAGGTTCAAAACCTTATCCCAAACCAGATTGTATTTTTGACTCCAGGTACTATCCATAGTGTTGAAAGTAAGACCGTAATGGTCACCACCGTCTGCCAGTTTCATCCATTGTTTTGCAAAGCTTTTAGCAGTGTCTTCATAGCGTTTGGCAACGGCTGTATAGCCCAACATTTTTGCCACCATTGCATAGCCACCAATAGCCACAATAGCTTTCATAGAAAGGTTTGCATTACGTACTAGGTGACCGGCAAAATCATCTGTACATAATTGGTTGGCGGGGTCCAGTCCGTTTTTTACCAGGTAATCCGTCCACATCGTCAATGTTTGCCAATGCTTTTTAGCGTAGGCTGCATTGCCTTCTCTTTTGACAATGGCCGCTGTAATTAGCACCATATTCCCGCATTCTTCAACAGGCATAGGTTCACCATACAATAGCCCATTGGCTTGCGGATAACCACCTAGGTCGTGTGCTGCAAAAGGTTGCTTGTACTTACCACTTTCTGTATAGTAAAAAATGCCGTTCAGCATGCCTTTTTGCAACTCAGGATTGTACAGCAAAAACAGTGGTGCAGAAGGATACGTAACGTCCACTGTATTAATGAAGCCACCACTAAAATTTTCTTTTGACAAAAACAAAATTTCACCCTGTGGACTACGTACCAGCTTATGTGCGGCAACGGATTGCCGGTAAGCTATTACACACAGTTTGGCATAGTCTTCTCCACCTGCAGCTACGGCATTTTTATACATAGTTTTGTCAAAGGCATCACAGCGGTTTAGGATAGACGGATAGCCAGTAACTGCAAGTTGTAATTGGCTTTCTATAGTTGAATCTTTACCCTGCTTCCACCAGGGTTTTAAGTTCTGTTCAAAGTATTGAATAGAATATAAATCATCGTAGCCCATCATTGCATAGCAGCTTTTACCAGTAGGGCTAATTTTACCTAAATTAAAAACTGTATTCAGTATCAACGCTTTGCCTGAAACACTGTCTGTAGTTGTGTTTGAACCAAAGAAAGATGCGGCATCAATAGGCTTAAAAATGAATTGTTTGGTAGTAGCATCTTGCGGAGCTGCCACGTACATGTAACCCCATTCAATTCGCAAATCATCACCTCTTTTTTGCAGAACAGGTTGCTCCTGCGAACCGGCTTTTAAAATAGAAAGTCCTTTGCTGGTGTATTGCTTAGCGGTAATCAATTGAGCATCCGTATTCACACAAATATTGGTAGAAGCGCCGAAGCTTATTTGCACATCATGCGTTGTGTTGTCATTCGATTTTACTGCAAACGTTACATAGCTCACCGGGCGTGAAAACAGTTGTAAATCATGCATTAAAAGCGGTGAAGTAAAATTTACTGCTACTTCCACAGGGCCACATTGCATCTTGTATTTTGTACTGGTAGCAGTCATCTCCAACACTTTCTGAATAGCCAGTTCAGGCTGCGGATTGTTAGCAGCATTTTGCATGGAAAGACCAGCATCCAGCCACTGGCCACCAGCGGTATTAGCTACATGTATGGCCAGCACATTTTTGCCGGCTATCAGTTTCTGCTTTACACTATCATCCAGCAAAATGTATTTGGTATTATTCAGCCATCCTTTCAGGCTGTAAATCATTGAGCCGTTGAGGTACACTTCTGCATTATCATCATGCTGAATTTTCAGGTACAATTTATCCAGGGTGCCCAGCTGATAAGTAAACGTATTTCTCGTCCATAAATCATGGCTTTTCCAGCTTGTTCTGGCAAAGCCATCACCAAACGGAGGCAAAGCTTTTTTCCATTTCGTATCATTGTAATTCGTTGCTATCCAATTACTGTCAGGCTGCTGTTCGGTAAAAGCAACCGGGTTTTGGGAGTAATCGCCAGTAGGCAAAATATCTTCATACACCGGTTCTTCTTTCCCTAAAAAGCGATAGATTTTCCCATCTACTTTGGCAAACCCTATCATGGGCTGCGAAGCACCCGTCCAATGCCTGGTGTTGATTTGGTTTAACGTGTCGGCATTACTCCAGATACTAAAATATGGGTCATGCATTATGAGCGGGTAAGCAGGCGCTTTAGTTGCTTGTGCCGCCACATTTGTAGTGAAGTAAAAGAGAATGAAAAAAAAGCCGATTAACTGTTTCAGTTTAAATGGACGCATGGGTTCTAATTCGTTGAGGAATACTTAATCTATGTCTCTTATTGGCCCTTTTACAACTATTGCAATAGCGCTTTTAGCAAACAAATTTCTCCCTTTAATAGCGGTGCTGTATCGATAGCGTGTCTTTGTTGTAAGTAATGAAAAATCTGTAAGGCTTCTAAAAATTCCTCGTGGTAAAAAAGTATGTAGTTGGTGTGGCAGTGTTGTGGTTAGGCATGCAATCAGCTTTGCTGGCGCAAACCGGATGGTTTATCGATGGGTATCATGGCGGGGCTTACGGGCATTACCCAAAGCAATATACCAGCTTCATTAATACACAATTGCAGCAGCATCCTAACTGGTATATTAACATAGAATTGGAGCCAGAAACCTGGGATAGTGTAAAAGTTTGGGAGCCGGAAGCCTATGCTACTTTTGCTAATTGGTTTGCCGATACGGCTGCAAAAAGAATTGAATATGTGAGCCCAGCGTACGGGCAAAGCTACCTGTTCAACATTAGCGGCGAAAGTATCATCCGGCAGTTTCAGTATGGTATGCAAAAAGTGAGGCAGCACTTCCCTTCTGCACAATTCATTACTTACTCTTCCGAAGAACCTTGTTTCACCAGTTGCTTACCTGGAATTCTTAGTTCTTTTGGTTACAAATACGCATCGCTTAAAAACCCAAACACTTGCTGGGGCGGCTACACAAGAGCTTTTGGCGGCGAGACGGTCAACTGGATTGGTCCGGATGGAAGTAAGCTGATTACCGTACCTCGGTATGCAACAGAAGACTTAGTAAAAAATTCGACCTGGCAAACAGAAGCCTGGACGAATTCGACAAAATATTATTCCGCTGCGTTGGCATACGGCGTACAGCATCCGGTGGCGATGTGCCTGCAGGATGCCGGTTGGAAAAACGGTCCGTGGCTGGGCAGAAATGATAAAGGCACCGTATATACAACGTGGCGGAATTATTTTCAAAATATTGCCGCACCCACTACACAAGACTGGCGTTTTTCGCAGGAAGATGTGTTGGTGGGTTTGGTGTGGGGGTCGCAGGAATTGCAAAGGGCTGCACAAAAAATTCGACGGGCAGAAAGCCGTTTGGTACAGGCTGAAAAACTAGCTTCGCTAGCGAGCATATATGGGCAATACAATTGGCCAAAAGCTGCTATGGACGAAGCTTGGCGAACGCTCCTGTTATCACAACATCACGACTGTTGGATAGTGCCTTTAGCCTGGGTTGGCCGTGTAAATAAATGGATTGCTAATACAGATAAATTAACGGATAACCTCTTCTCTACATCTTTAGCTGCACTGCAAAGCGGAGCAGATAAGACTAACATTACCGTGTATAATACGACTGGTATACACCGTAAAGAATTGGTGAGTATTACATTGCCGGATGCGGTAAATGCAGACAAGATAGATATTCAAAATAGCAGCAATCAAGCTGTTTCATCTTTTATTAAAAAGAACGATAGCACTGGTAAAAATGAATTGTGTTTTGTGGCCGATGTGCCCGCTGCCGGGTATGCTTTTTACAAGCTAATCAATCAACCTTTTAAAAAACTAATTGGGGCCAAAGCAAACACCAGCAGCAATGGCGAAGTGATACTGGAAACCAATTTATACAGGCTGGTAATTACTAAAAATGGATTAGTGAAAAACCTGTTTGCAAAAGCACTTAACAAAGAGTTTGTAAGTAACGAGGTCAACCGAAAATTCAATGAGCTAAAAGGCTTTTTTTATGATGAAAATAAAATGGTTTCGGGTCAGGATGAAGCAGTAGCAGTTGTTATTAAACAGAATAACGCTTTGCAAGTAAGTGCTGCTATTTTTGGTAAAGTAGGTGTGCATCCTTTCACCCAAAATATTACGCTGACACAAGGACAAAAACGAATAGATTTTGATGTAAAAATTGATTGGCAAAAAGCAGAAGGCATTGGCGATGCCTACGCACAAAAAAGTGGCTACGATGCCAAAGATTACCACAAAGCATTTTATGTAGATACAGCTAAGCTTTCGGTTTCTTTTCCGGTGCAGCTAGCCAACCAGAAAGTGTATAAGGATGCTCCTTTCGATGTAACGGAAAGCAAGCTGGATAATACCTTTTATAGCACCTGGGATAGTATCAAAAACGTAGTCATTTACCGCTGGGTAGATGTGGTAGATACAGTAACTAATACCGGCCTGGCGCTACTTTCCGACCACACCACCAGTTATTCTCATGGTGCCAATTTTCCACTATCTCTAACGCTGGCTTACAGCGGTAATGCCTTGTGGAGTGGGGGTTACAGATTAAACGGCCGAACCGCAGTAAAGTACGCATTGATTCCGCATAAAGGAACCTGGGATAGCGCCGACTTAAATGCCGAAGCCTCTAATTGGAACGAACCATTACTGGCTGCGTTCGGTAAACCTGCAAACAGCAGCAGTAAAAGCCTGGTTGATGTAAGCGGGACGGGCTACGAACTCAGTTCTATGCAGTACAAAGGCGATACGCTAACGGTTCGGTTTTATAATGCATCAGGCACCAATAAACCCACAGCAATAAAATTAAACGGCAGCTATCAAAAAGCGGAATGGATAGAATTAAATGAGCAGGTAAAAGCACCTGCAATACAGAAGGGGAGTGCTGTAGAAATAGCCATGCCCCGGTTTGCATTTAGGACACTTAGGTTAGTTGGTTTTAAACAGAAATAACAGTAGAAGATTTATTTAAAACACCACTTTGTAAATGATAAAATTTAAATACTTGTTGCTGGGTTTAATAGGAATGAATTGTTCCTTGCAGGCACAGCAAAAAGATTTACTTAAATACGTCAATACGCTGACGGGCACATACTCCACATTCGATTTATCGTATGGTAGTACCTACCCGGCTACGGCGCTTCCGTTTGGTATGCATACCTGGAGTCCGCAAACCGGTAAGAACGGCGAAGGCTGGAAATATCAATACCAGGCTAACACCCTCAGGGGCTTTCAACAGGCACATCAATGTAGCCCATGGGTAAGTGATTACGCAGTTTTTTCATTTATGCCCGTAACGAAGGAATTGGTTGTAGATGAGAACAAACGAGCCACGCCTTTTAGTCACGACAATGAGATTGCAAAACCTAATTACTACCGGGTAAAACTGGACAACAATATCGTTGCTGAAATGGCCCCTACAGAACGGGGTGCTCACCTGCGTTTTGTGTTTCCAAAAAAGGAAAAATCGTTCATCGTTTTAGATGGCTATACGAAGCAGAGCAAAATCAAAATAATCCCCGAAGAGCGGAAGATTATTGGCTGGGTAAATAACCAACGTTTTGCACCCAAAGAGTTCACCAATTATTTCGTCGTAGTCTTCGATAAACCCTTCACAGCCTATGGTACCTGGGAAAATAAAAAAAACCTAGTGAAGGCAGGTAATGCCGCCGACGAAGGCGATGGCATTGGCGCTTATATCCAGTTTAAAGATGGCGAAACAGTGCAAGCCCGTGTTGCTTCTTCTTACATCAGTCCGGAGCAAGCTGAGGTGACGTGGCAGAAGGAATTGGGTAAATACAAAACGCTGGAACAAACGAAGGCCGATGCAGGCGAAATCTGGAACAAACTGCTGAATCGGGTGCTGGTAGAAGGTGGCACGGATGCAGATATGCAAACGTTCTATTCTTCGCTCTATCGCACCAATTTATTCAGTCGGGAATTTTTTGAATATAAGGCCGATGGTACACCGTTTTACTGGAGCCCTTACGATAGCAAAGTACACGATGGCTACATGTACACCGACAATGGTTTTTGGGACAC
>CAXTDG010000032.1:0-15845 GCA_964242675.1 uncultured Chitinophagaceae bacterium | reverse complement strand
CATATCTGGCTGTGCACCTGGCCCATAGCTTTTATATTCAGAGTAGCGGGCCGTTGCTTCGTTTGCTGTGTTACCATTCCAGTTGTTCCAGCCGGTGGGTAAAATATGCGGGCCAATATAGCAATGAATGTAGGTAACGCTGGCATACGGCCGCCAGGGCCGCCCCAGCGAAACGCCATGCAAAGTAGTATCGCCTGTAAGCACACAGTTGTAAAACACATAACCATACGGATGCTCCTGTGGCGTGGAAGCCGCCGTAACATGCGAATTCTTTTTGCTGTGAATATGGCAGTCCTCGAACCAAACCGTGGAAGCGCCAAAAATGAAATCTGTGGTGCCTTCTATATAGCAGTCTTTGTAGTACTGATGGCTGGTAGCGCTGCTGGTAAGCAGCACATCCTGGTTGCCCACAAAACGACAATGATAGAAGGTTGCTTTATCGCCGCTAACCTGTATGGCAACTGCCTGACCAGCAGTAAAGCCAGCATCGTTTTGAAACGTAATGTTGGTGGCAGTAAAATTATCTCCTTTCATGAAAAAGGATGCGGAAGTCTGGGTATTAATAACATTGCCCTGAGCATCCTTTTTACCGGTATGGTCATCGTATGTAATGATGGTGGCAAACTGATCTTCGCCCATCAGCGTTACAAATGCTTTGGTAGAATCCAGCAGCAATTTTTCTTTGTAAATGCCATTCTTTACAAAAATGGTTACTGGCTTTTTATTGCCCGATGGAAGGGCATTAAAGGCGGCTTGCACTGTTGTATAATTGCCACTGCCATCCTGTGCAACGACTATGGTTTTATCTTTTGCAAATGCAGATTGCGCAAAAAAAAGGCTTGTAAACAGAAAAGATAGAATCCTAAGTTGCATGTATATTTCTTACGTTTTTTTTATGTATTTAACCAATCCTAGTTTCTGTTCCTTTACGCCCTCGGCAGCCAGGCCAGCAATTTTTTCCGCACCAGTTGGGCTGAGGTGCGTATTGTCTTTTACGCCTTTTGGATAATTGACATTTACGCCGCTATCCAGTTGATTGAATAATGCTATACTTCCCTGTTCGCCCATGCTAGTAAGTAGGCTCATTGTTTTTTGTTCCATATCAATCAGCGGTACTTTTAAACTATCGGCTACTCCTCTTACCACTTCGTTGTAGCCTTTGTGTGTATTTTCCAAAACACCCTCTTTAAAACTGCGGCGAGCAATAGAAGTAAGCAGCACCGGTATGCCTTTGTGGCTGCGGGTTTCCAGCACATAGCGAACTAAATTGGCTTTGAAATCCGCATGGTTTACACCGGTGCCTACTTTATCTACTTTTTCATCGTTATGCCCAAATTCGATGAACACATAATCGCCGGGCTGCATACTGTCGTACACCGGTTGCCAGCGGCCTTCATTTCTAAAAGACAATGTGCTGCGGCCATTCAAAGCCCGGTTGTCGACCACTACATAATTGCTATCGAAAAATGACTGCAGCCTCATGCCCCAGCCGGTTTCGGGATAGGCTTTTGGAAGCTTATTGGCAGCGGTGGAGTCGCCGATAATGAAGATTTTTATTTTCTTTTTTGCTGGTAGCGCAAATGCAGTTAATGCTACCGCAGCTAGTAATAAAACTTTCAAATAGTTTTTCTTCATCTGTAATTATTTCAGAAGTGAATTAATATACACTTCAATATTTGTGTAATCTTTCTGAAGTTTAAAAGTAAAGGCATCTGCTTTATCTGTTGGATTCAAGCCATTCTTTTTCTCCCAATCATCCGGTATTCCATCGCTATCTGCATCTTTTGGTGATGGCAGCGATTTTAGGCTAGGCCAGGCATTTACAGTTGCTTCGTAGGCAGTGCCATGTGGGTAGTTTCCCTGCACATCAATCAAACCACCTTTTCCCGTTTTTACATCATTAATCAGGCGGGCATCCATCGTGTCTCTTTTGTAAGAAGCGCCAACCGTCTGCAGTACGGAATTATATGCTTTATCAGCCGTTTCGGTCAGCATTTCTGCTATTGGAAAAGGCTGGTTGAGCTTTGCATTCTGCTTGTCTTCATCGGTGCCGTTATTCATGTAAACTCCTTTCCAGTTATCGCTGGTTACATCGGTACTTCCTTCCATTACGTTTCCGTTTATATGCCATTTTCCAAAAGGAATTTTGGCCGTTTTGTACGGATTGGCAATTCGGGACAGGACTGTTTTCTTAGTAGACGGGCCGGGCTTATAATAATTATTTACCACATTGTAGCTGCCACCTTCGCCAGCATACATGCTGTTTTCACCCCAATCATAAATTACATTGTTTCTAAAATCGCCATTCTCTTCCGGTGCATTGCGAATGCCGTCCCAGCGTGGATTGCGACTATTGCAGTGAGCCAGTAAATTATGATGTGCAGTGAAATGTTTACCACCCCAAATACCGCCATAGCCGTGGTGTTCGTAGTCTTTATCACCGGTTTCGAAGTGATAGGAATAGTTCATGGGTTCGGCAATGAGGTTCCATTGTAATGTGGTACTATCGCCTGCATAAATGCTGCATACTTCGTCGGTACTCCAGCTCATGCTGCAATGGTCAATCATAATATTTTTGCGGCGGGTACCACCAAATGCATCATCGCCACCGTTGCCATCTACCATACCGCCTTTCTGGTTTTTATCGCCCATGCGAAAACGCAGGTAGCGAATAATGGTGTTATCGCCATTGATCTTCACCGGAAAATCTGCCAGGCAAATACCATCCCCCGGTGCAGTTTGCCCGGCAATGGTTAGGTTGCCCCCAATGTTAAGTGCCGATTGCAGATGAATGGTTCCTGAAATGGCGAACACAATAATTCGAGGTGCTTTTTTAGTAACCGCTTCCCGGAAGGAACCAGGACCGTCATCGTTCAGATTGTTTACTACTATTACAGTTCCGCCACGGCCTCCGGCGGTGTATTTTCCAAATCCTTCAGCACCGGGGAAGGCAATGGGTTGAGATTTTGCAGTAATAGCAAACCCTGCTGCTATTATGCATAGCAGCAGGGTTTTGAAGCATTTCGCCCAATTCGTTTTCAGCATTTTATTGTTTGATAAATGATACGATGGTTTGACTGTTCGCTAGTTTAATATAGTAGTTGCCACTCGCCAATACTTTTACGTCCATGCTGATTTGCGTGGTACCAACAGGTAAGTTGATGGTTTGTACAAGTCTGCCATCTGCTGCCACAATTTGCAGTTTGTTTGAAGCAAGTATTCTTGGGTAGGTAATGGTAATGGTATTCACCGCAGGGTTTGGAAAAACAGTAAGATTACCAGCTGTACGGGCATTCACCACTACAGTTTTGCTGTAGCTAGAAGCACCATCTTTATCCAGCATTTTCAGGCGGTAATAGCGTACGGCATCCAGCAGTTCAGGATCAACCAAACTATAGCTGTTTTTTACTGCATTGTTTTTGGCAACCACTGTTCCAATATTTTTGAAATGCGTACCATCAACTGCACTTTCAACTTCAAATTTTACTGTGTTCACTTCATTGGTGGTGTTCCAAAACAGGCTTACTTTTTTGTTTTCTTGCGAAGCGTTGAAATCCAGCAATTTTAAAGGTAGTGGTCCATCTGAGGTGTAGCCTTTTACAGTTACATTCTGGCTGGCAAAGTAGCGACTGCCGGTGCCGGTAATCCATACATAAATACGGATGGAAAGCGTTTGCCCCGGCGCCACACTGATATTGGTAGAAGCTGTAGCTATTTGCTGGCCCGTAAGCGGAGTAGTGCTGGTATTGAGCAGTGCTACAGAAGTAGTATTATCAATGCCATTGCTGTAAGTCATCCCATTATAATTAATAGTACCAATAGATGCGGAAGTAGCAAATCCATCAGTAGAATAATAAATAGCCATCCGGGCCGTACCGGTGCCACCACCTAATGCACCCAGGCTAATGGCCGTATCAATAAAATATTTGCCAGTAGCTGGTGTAATGGTGTACTCCACATACGAATTAGCAGTGAACCCAATGGGTAAAAAAGAAGTGCTAGCCGACCGTTGCCAACCATTAACCCCACCGAATGTGCTACCATACTGTGTACCTGTAATAGCCGAACCAAGCGTTTGGCTGGTAGCCGAAACAGAACCGCTAACCGTTGGATCAGGCGTTGTTAGCAGGGGCCAGGTAGCAGTGGCGGGGCCGCTGCTTGGTGGCACCACTACCACATTGCCTGTGGTAACGGGAATATAAAAATTAGTTTGCCCTGGTGTAACCGCTACAACGTTTCCAGCATAGCCACCTTGCGTAGCTGCATTCAGCCGAATGTATAGCGTTACTCCATTAATAACACCTGCATTAGGCGTTAAAACGATACTACTGGTGCTGTTTGTCCAAGTAGTTCCGTTGATAGATATTTCGTAATTAGCTGGTGCAGTCAGCGTTACGTTTCCGGTAAGGTTAGTGCCCGATACCATTAGCGTTTGTGCAGCAGATGGCGCTGATGTAGGCTGCGAAAAATTAGTAAGTACACCAGAAAAAGTTAGTTCCGGTGTGGTATTGCTGATGCCGTTCAGGTAGTTCTCTAAATTGGTGTAGCCATTGGCTGCAACTGTTTGCCGGTCAGCGGCATCGTTTGGATTTAGCCCGTTAGCCGTTTCCCAGGCATCGGGCATACCGTCGTGGTCTGTATCGGCAGGGGCGGCAGTGCTATTGAGCATAGGCCAGGCATTTGTGGTTTGGGCATACGGAGTGCCATGAGCAAAACCACCTTGCACGTCAATCAGCCTGCCTGTCCGGTAGCGTACATCGTTTACTACACGCCTATCCATTGTATCTCTGCGAGGTAGATTTGCACCTGCGCCATTCAAAACACTTTCGTAGGCATCGGTAGCTGCTTGAGTAGTTATCTGTGGGTAGCTGCTGAGCACCGGGGCATATAGTTTCGATTTTACTGTATCGGCCAGGTTGCCGCTCATGGGGAAGGTGCCACTCCAGTTATTAGCAGTGTTAGCAGTCGATCCATCTACATAGTTGCCAGTCATATAGTATTTAGCCCAACCGTAGGCGGCGCTGCTATCTACACCTATAGTGCGGTAGCGTACACCACTGCTGGTTACGGGGCCATACTTGTAGTAATTATTTACCACATTGTAGCTACCACCGTCGCCACCATACATATTATTTATTCCCCAGTCGTAGAGTACATTATTTCTAAAATCGCCCATTTCTGATTCGCCAACAGCATAGGTGCTATTGCCTGCCCAACGAGGCGACCGGTTGCGGGTATGGGCTATTAAATTGTGATGAAAAGAGCCATGCTTGCTACCCCAAATACCACCGTAACCATGTTGCTCAAAATCAGCATCACCAGTTTCGAAATGGTACGAGTAATTAAGTGGTTCTTCTACAAAATTCCACTGCATGGTTATGCTATCGCCCCGGTACACAGTTAGGGCTTCATCACTACTCCAGCTTACGGAACAGTGGTCAATAATGATATTTTTATTTCCCAGGTTTCCCAAGGCATCGTCGCCACCGCTACCATCCAGCGGTGTACAAGCAGCAGTAAATGGTGCTACCGGAACGCCGCAACCAGTCGGACTGGTTTTTAGCTGGTTTCTATCGCCCATACGGCAGCGGATATAGCGTACAATTACGTTGTCTCCACTAATTACCACCGGCCAGTCGGCCAAGCAAATACCATCTCCAGGAGCGGTTTGCCCAGCTATAGTTGTATTATTGCGGATGTTGAGTTTGGAAAGCAGGTGAATGGTACCCGATACCCGGAACACAACAGTGCGATTCGGATAAGTAGTTTGTGAAGCCTGCACCGCATAGCGGAGGGTGCCCGGCGTGTTCGAATCGTCCAGGCTCGTTACTTCAAAAACGGTGGTAGGCTGGGCAGTAGTGCCCCGGCCGCCGCTGGTATACATACCTGCCCCCTCGGCACCGGGGAAGGCAGGTTGCTGGGCAATTGCATCCATTGTACCAATACTCACTAAAGCCATAAAGGCTATTGCTATATTCTTAAAAATCTGTTTCATAATTAATGCTTTTTTGTACTAAGGATTGGATTTATAATTTGGTGAAACGAATGGTATTTTGCTGAACACCATCAGTTAACTGCAGGGTGTAATTACCGGCGGGCAGCGCTGTTACCGGCACTGTTGTTTGAGCAGTATTATTGGCCAGGTTTTGCCGCAATAGCATTTTGCCTTCGGCAGAAAAGATGGTAACGAATGCGGTGCTGCCAACCGGATTGTGCAATAGTTGTAGTTGATCTTTTACCGGGTTAGGATAAACGAGCAACAGCCCTTTTGCTCCGCCGTTTACTGCTACAATTGAGCTGTAAGAAACGGCACCATCCTTATCAATCATTTTCAGGCGGTAATAGCTGATGCCTTTTAGTGGTGCCGCATCTGCAAATTGATAATTGTGCGTACCGGCTGTGTTTTGAGCGGCTACACTTCCGGCAAAAGCAAATGATTGTCCATTGCTGCTTCTTTCTATTTCAAACTGCCGGGTACCTTCTTCATTGGTAGTCGTCCAAGTAGTTTTTACCTGCCCATTTTGATAAGCCGCTTTAAACGAAACCAGTTTCAGCGGTAAAGCAGCGCTATTGCTAACAGCAAATGGAGAGAACGAAGTAAAGCCAGCAGCAGTAGCCATGTAAGGATCAGCAAGAGTGCCAGTACCCGTAACTGTTGAAACTGTACCCGCCCAGGCACTGTTCATAAAATGAATGACAGATACACCGGTTGCGGGGTTGAAACCAGCAGCCTGGTCAGCGGTTTGCCAGCCGAGGCTTACGGCCACGTTGGGTGTACCAGCAGCATTATCTGGTGTAATATTCCATTCTTTATTTACTACCCTATTGGCATCTGGCACCGGATTACTAAAGGTGTTTTTTACGTTTATGGAAAAATTATCGGCCGTGCCGCTGTTGTTCAGTATAACCGGGTTGTAAGCCGTAGCACTTGCTCCTATTGGGAAGCGATTAGTTCCTGCACCAATATTGTTTATTTTCAGTGCCCCCGTTCCGTTGGTGATGATGTAATTAGCAGATGACGCACCGGTAATAGAACTGGTAGACAGGTTATTATTTCCCAGGCTCAATTTACCCGCAGTAAGTACCAATACACCACCTACAACTGCTGATGGGTTGCTAAGACTTACACCATTTGTATTGTTGATGGTAAGCGAATTAACTGTTGCTGGAAGTAAAGCCCCCGTTACCTGTGCAGCCGTTCCGTTGAAAATGTAATTGGCAGTTGTACTGAGTGTTTTTGTTCCTGTTGCGGCAATGTTTCCATTGAGGCCGGAGGTGGCGCCACTGCTAATAAAAGCAGCAGGTAGTACCGTGAAATCGCCTGGGCCGCTAATGGTATTTACACCAGTATTCAGCGTACCAGCTACACTCATTTTATATCCGCCGGAAATTAGCGCCAGGTTTGAGCCTAGCGTATATGCACCATTCACATTCCAGTTCGTATTGGTTGCACCACTCTGGCTGTAAGTAAGCGTTTTATTAGTGCCATTCAGGTTAATTAATAAGCTACTACCCGTACCTATATTGCTTAAGAAACTACCGCCTGTTACAGAGAAATCGCCGCCAATGGTTAGCGTATCTGCAATGTTGCCGCTTTCTCTAAAGTTCACCGTACCGCCGGTTTGGATGAAGCCACCCGGAAAAGCTATCGTACCGGAAGCATTGGCAAAAGCCACATACGTACTGCCAGTGTTAGCCAGCGTAAAGCTACCCTGCACATTTGTGTTCAGCGTATTTCTAAAGGCGTAGTAGGCAGATTCGCCAGCATTGTTCCAGATGATATTTCCGTAGGTGATGTTGCTTTTAAAGATACCTGTTTGGTTATTCGTAATACCGGTAACGAGGAAGGTGGCGGTTGGGCCCCAAATCATATTATTTGGCGTGGTGCCGGAGTTTACATTGTGCTGCCAGGTAGCGCCGCTATTTACCCGTACGGTATCACCCCCATTGCTCAGGTTCATATTAGTGCCGCTATGCACAAAGCTACCATTTACCACTACCGATACATTTCCATTCGTAAATAGGCCACCAAATAATGACAGAGCTCCATCTACCTGTAAATCGGTAGTAGCGGTGGAAGGCGTTCCGTCGTTGGCAATGTTCAAACTAACACCAGCATTTACAATTAACTGGCCACCTTGCGCTACCGTGGTGCGGCGGATGTAGCCGGAACCGTTGGTTAGCGTAGCACTGATAGTAACCGTGTGGCCGTTGAGTATTTTAGTTGTGGTTGAATTATTATAAACCGGGTATTCGGGTGCTGGATTTACCCAGGCCGCTCCGCTCCAGCGCTCCCAGGTAGCCAGGTTGGTCCAATCGCCGGTTTGGTGGCTCTGGTAATCACCAATAGCGGGGTTAATGGTTTCTATTCCTTTGAACTGAACATCTTTTAGTAAGCCAAAACGAGGCACATTGGCACTGCCTACCGCCAGGTAAACCCGTATAGTAAGGGAATCGCCGGAAGCCAGCGTAAGGCCGGTTCCGCCATTGAAGGCCAGGCGGATATCGGTAACGGAAACATTGTTTTGTGCCAGTGCAATAGGCGTTGCAAAAGGTGCTCCTGGTACATTAGTAGAATCAGCCGTGGTAAAACCGGTACGGGAATACACCGCAGCCAGTTTTCCATTGGCACTCAGGTAAAAAGAACCTTTCAGAACAAATGAATCAACCCGAACGGAATAGGCCGAATTAGCCCTGATAACAAACTCTTCGTAATAACTGCGGCTCAGGTTGCTGCCCGGTCCGCCAGCGGCAGTACCCCAGCTACCATCGTTGGCGCTACTGGTACCTAATACACCGCTTAATGCTTGTCCGTAAGTAACTGAATAAGCTGGCACATTAGCCGTATTAAATCCCTGCGAAACGTATAAGTTATTCAACCGGGGTGTACTAGCATTTACCCCTACCGAACGTATGGATGCACTATCAGCAGCATTGATAGTAAACGGCCACCAAAGCAGGTTTTTGGAAACGGTAAGTGGTGCTGCCTGTACCGTTCCGCTAACCGCCAGCTTTACGGTAGTTGCACCTATGCTGGTATGCACAATGCTATCATTGTAAGTTCCTGCTGTAGTTGCATTCAGCCGTATGGCAATAGTGGTATTTAGCACCACGCCACCAGCAGGCGTAAGCACAATTGGGTTAGCACTAGTATTCCAGGTAGTACCTCCGTTGGAAGATATTTCATAACCAGCCGGGGCTGTGATAATAATGTTGTTGGTAAGATAAGCCCCGGAAACCACGCAGGATTGCTGAGTTGAAGGCGTACCCAATCCCTGAATAAAACTGCCGAATGCACCCGTAACCGTAATGGTTGGCGTACTGGAAATAGCTACTGTATCAGAAGTGGCCGTAGCATAGCCGGTTTTAGAAGTCTTGATGATGTAATAATACGTTTGGCCAGGTGGCGGTACGGCTTCGGTGAACGTATAGTTTACGGCTGTATCGTTGGGCGTAGTTTGCTGGTTGATGCTGGTAAATGTGGTATTATCACTGCTGCGCTGCAAATCCATAAGGGCACCACTAACCGGCCAGTCAATGTTCCAGGTAAATACGGTGGTGCTGGTTCCTTTTTTACCCCTGAAATTACTTACCGCCAGTGGCGTAGCCGTTGCTGAACACATATCAGCGGTTGCACTACAAGGATCCCAGGTGCCGAACAGGTTACTGTTTACTAAATACGGTGCTGCCGCAGCATCATTCAGTTGCTGGCTCCAGCTTAGGCGGCCACTTACATCGGCCAGCGTACCATCAAACTTTTTGGTTTTATATTCTGCATAGGTAATGAGTGATACGTCCGTTCCGGCATCCCACAGGCTCCAGCCCGCTGCGGTAATGGATTTACTCATGCGGGTATTTAGCCAAACCGTTTTGCTATTGCTGCGGGCAGCGGGTGCTGTGCTGGCATCGTTTTGCCAGGGGCGGCCTAGGGTGTAATTGGTTACGCCCCGGTTAGCGGGTATTTGGCAATCCCGAAATACGTAGCCATAGGTTTGCCCGGCAGGCGTGTTGGCCGCCGTAACGTATCCGCCGCTGCTGCCATCTACCCTATCTCTGGGAAAAATAATGCAGGAGTCGAACACGGCTATCATCGACCCGAAAAGGAAATCGGTATTGCCATCGATATAGCAGTTGCGGAAGTAGTTACGCTTGCCATTTCCGTTGTTCCAGATCGTATCCTGCCCGCTGATGAAACGACAGGTTTTAAATACACAGCGATCACCAGACACATAAATTGCCAAAGCCTGTGGTCCGTCGCCGGTTTGCCCGGTCGAGTTTTCCATCGTCAGGTTGAAGGCACCGCAGTCATTAGCATTAAAAAAAACGGTTGCACAGTTGTTGGTGCCGTAGTTAGCGCCTCCGCCATTGGGTATGGGCTTACCAGAGTAGTTGTCGTAGGTAATAATGACACCACTAACGCTTTCGCCAATCAATTGCAGAAAGGGCTTGGTGGCGGGGATGGTAACTACTTCTTTGTACTTACCATTTTTGATGTAAATGGTGTAGGCCGTGGTTCTACCCGTAGGGGCAGCATCAACGGCTGCCTGTATGGTAGTGAAGTTGCCGCTGCCATCTTTGGCAACCGTAACATCGTAGGCAAAGGCTCGAATAGAAAAACAGCCGAGCAGGAAGAAAAGAAGCGTAAAGATTTTTTTCATAATGGCGTTTTAATAGAAACAATAAGGGCAATCGTTTAAAAGGAGGCAGGCTACAGCTCTTAAAGCTGTTATAGTTAGGCAAGAAGGCGGTAGAGGGAAAGCTGAATCAGTGTACTTTCAGTAGTGGCAAGTGAATGCAATTTATTTTAAATACGAACCGACTAACGAGCATTAGTCAATTATATTCGTGCAAACGATTGCACACTGAATCCAAGCAGGCAACAAGCAGTGGACAATTCGCTCAAAATAATTTTGTTGTTACGGCAACGGAGTTAGCCCCTCCCATCTTACTTTCCATTTGCCATTTTTCGGTATACCCGGATTTGCTTCTTTGGCACCATCATAACCAGCACACATTAGTGCTATCGCTTGTAGCAATCCACCATTTACGGGCAGGTACAAACGCAGACGATCTGTTTGATAATTATGGCCGCTCACCAGGTAAGTGTTCGTCTGAATATTCATCAGCAGGGCATCAATTGCTCTTTCTGGCATTCCTAACCGAGTAGCCGTCATGGCTACCATTGGAAAATCCCAGCCCCAGGTATCATCCCAACTCCAGTTATCCCATATCCAGTTGAAAGTATTTTTCATAATGGCCGTATCTACCTGACCGGTTGCCGGCATGGAACCTAGTGCCATTAATACCGATGGATGGTCGGTTTTAAAACGAGGATTAGTATAACTATCTGTAGCGCTTTCGGTAGCCAGGTACATACCATTTTGCACTGGTAGTTTTGATAGTTTTTGCAGTACCTCATCCCACTTTTTATTGCGAGGCATTTGCAGGCGTTCCCGCCACTGCTGTGCTATGTTTAAAGCCCATTGCCAGTATACTAATTCGTAGGTTGGATTGAAGGTTTCTTCGGCCTTAAAACGTTCTTGTGCCGGGATGACTCCTTTGCCTAAAATGTACCTGTCTTTTTCTTTTTCATAAAAAGGAAAAGAAGCCATAAAGTCGGCTGTACCGAAGATGAGGTTCTTGTATTTATCCAGCACTGTTTTGCTCTTCCCATTACGGTACAGGCTTTCAGCAAAATAAATAACATGCGGTTCATCCCAAAGCAAAAAGGCACCAACTGACGATGGCGTTTCGTCACCGGTATTATCTGTCACCTTGGGCCAGCGAAGTCCTTCGAAACCTTGTCGCCTGGCCAGTGCTGCTGCTTTATCTGCCGCTCTGAAATACCAGTCCATGCTTTTATCCAGCAATTCCTTCTTACCCCAAAATGGATAAAATCCCAGATGCCAGTAAGGCATTTCGGAGTGAGGCTTGCCAAACCAGCTATTGTACACCAGCCCTGTTTCTTGTGGTAGATTGCTGCCTGTTTCCTGAATCTTAATCAGGTACTGCGAAAGAATAATTCTGCGTTCCAGTTCGGTGGCTCTTTCATCTGTACTACCCCTAAAATCAACTGCCCCACCGGTTGACCAAAAGGCAGCCCATTGTGCGGTGTTGTTAGCTTTAGTTTGGGCATAAGTAGGTAAAACAGCCGCTGATTTTTTAGCGTTAAAACTGCAACTGAATTCAAAAGAAGTAGCGGCTTTATCTGGCGTAATAACAAAATGATGTGGTGCTTCTTTCGAAATTGTTGCTTTGCCATAATTGAAACCAACGAAATATTTTGTAGTATCTAACTGGTGGCTGATAACAGCAGCATTTGCACTCTGTGTTTCTATTTTTGAAATATGCTTGTCTTCATTTTTATAGTTGGTTCCGTAGTCAGCCCACTCACCGGTTGGGTAAGGTAATCGGAGGCTAATTTTCAGTCTTCCTTCGATAATCAATGGCGATTGTACGCTTGCACTAATCACATCCTGCGTTTGGTGAGAAAAAGTAGAAACGTTCACCGGAACGCCTTCTACCGTAAAATGACTTTCAATCTCGCCAGTCCAGAGATTTAGTTGTTGGTTGATGTCCTTTATATCAGCTAATGCGGTAGGCGAACCATCTTTTTTTATAATCTCAAAACCCAGGTTACCCAATTGTAGTCGATGCGGATTTTGCCGAAACCAGCCTGAAGCTTCCTTGCTGCGGTCCGGTGATTTTACTTCTACCAGGTAAGAGATATTACGCCCATTTAAATCGTAGTCTTTTAGCGCTTCCTCCCGCTTATAACCAGCAGTGTTCATAAAGCTGTGCCAGCCCCATTCGCTTTCTGTTCCCAGCGAAATGCCATTCTTATACGCATCCGGAAAACTTTGTAAACCTGTAGCATCTACCGTAAAAGCAAAGCGGCCATTGCCCACTGATAAAGAAAAAAGGGAATCTGCTTTTGTAACGACTACATTGTGCCGCTGCACCAAAGCTTTGCGATCAATTTTAGCTTGAGAAAAAGAGAAATAACTGCATAAAGAGAAAAGGGAAATTGCTAGAAATCTGACATTGAAAACAGGATTATGACTCATGTACTGCAATTGATTTTCACGAAAATAGAGGCTGTATTTTCCCTTTATTAAAATTGTATTGATAAAACAGTTACTGAACGTTCCATTTCTTTTGCCATTCCGGATATTTATCCAGTACTTTTTGTGGTGCGTATGTGTACCAGGCATAGCCATCCCGTCTTTCCCTATCTACCTCTGCCAATGAATAAACCACCTTACTATCCCGGTTGCAGAATAGGGGCCGATGGGTTTTCAATTCATAATAGCGGGTCCAAATAGGTGGGGCGGTGCTATCTGTTACTACTACTCTATCAGTTGTAGAAATGCGGTACGGCGTTTCCATCCTATCGGCAGGAATGGTCTTTACACGGGTATTTAACATTTCAGATTGTTTGAACCATGCAACCGCATTTTGCACCGATGCTATTACTTCTTTGGAAGGATTTTGAAGACTCATTAAAAACAATACAACACCACTGCTTTCACCGTTACAAATACTGGGTGGTTCAAACTTGCGGGCCCAGGTAGGTTGCAAGGTTACTTCATCATGTTGCTGGCACCAGGCGGTTGGTTTGCCCCCATCATTGATCTGCATTTTTAGAATGCAGGGGATGGCTTTATTATAAGCTGCTACTATTTTATCACGGTGTTCTTTATCCAGAAAAGCGTATTCAGGCTTACCTTCCTTTACATCTTTCAGCAAATTGATAATGCCTTCTAAAGCACCATCATTAAAAGTGATGTGGCTACTGTAATTATCTTTTTCTATGGGATAATACTGCGGCCAGCCGCCATTTTTGTATTGTGATTTTAAAACAAAATCAAATCCTTTTAAAGCTGCTGTTTTGTATTTTTCTTCGCCAGTAGCGGTGTACACATTTGCCAGTACAACTATCTGGTTGTATGTGCTGCCATTATCGTATGTGGTATTGGTAGCACTTTTTCCAGCCAACACACTATCCTTTTGCTCATTACTTAAAATGGCAAATACATCATAGTTTTTAGGCCAGCCGCCATTCTCTTTTTGGAACAGTAAAATGTTATCTGCAATGCTGGTTATATCCGAAGGTTTGTATCGAGGTTTGCCGGGCAATGCATTAATCATATTGTGCTTATCGGCAATGGAGTACCAGTGCCCGGCATTATCAGCAAACGGCTGGGGATCAACTTCAGTGTACTTTTTAGGCTGCGTATCTTTTTGTGCAAATGATGGCTGGCAAAATAGCACTATGCCCATTATCAAAATAGCACTTACACCTTTAAACAATTCTCTATTATACCGTTTCATACACAACCAATTTTAGCTTCGTTATTTACACTACCTCGTACCAGGTATTAAGACGAAAATTCTTTTTTCAAAAACTGAATCATGAATTCTATCATCGGTTTGAACCAAGGATGGAAAAACCAGAACGGGTGCGGTGTATCCGGGAACTCATGTACCTCGGTGTAAATATGCAGCGAATCGGTTTTATGAATAAAATCAGTTCGGCCGGCATGGAAGCGGGGAATGGAACTATTGAGAAACAGGACAGGCGGTGTAGTGTTGCTTACATGATTTAGCGGTGCCGCTTCTTCCCACAGTTCCGGCTTGTGTGCATAGTCGCCACCAAACCAGTCGGATGAGGCTTTGCCTTCAGACGATTCAGGATGATGAAAAGCTAATGTACCATCTATGTCAACAATGGCCTGTACGTTGGAAGTATGGTTTGGAAAACCAAGTGATTTGTCTTCAAAATGTGCATCGCCATTGGTAGTACCAACTAATGCTGCTAATTGCCCACCTGCGGAGCAGCCTAAAGTGGAGATTTTAGTCGTATCAATACTATACTGCTTTGCGTTGGCTTTCATCCAGCGGATGGCAGTTTTCAAATCGTACACAGCAGCCGGGTATGGCGCTTCCAGCGATAACCGATAATCTGGTGTAACGGCTATATAACCACTATTTGCTAGTTCGCTGCACATAGCCCAGTTCTGATCCTTGCTACCGCTGCGCCAGCCACCTCCGAATATGAGTAATACAGCAGGCTTTTTTTCTTTTGCTTTTTTGGAATAGAAGATATCCAGCAGCAGCTTTCGCTCTCCTATTTCTTCGTAAACAATATCTTTTTTTGAAACAACATTTTTTGATTCCAGCGGCTGAGCAATTTCAATGTAAGGTCGTGCTTTTTTCTCTTTTACATAAGTGCCATAAATAGTAAAGCTGGTATCTCTTGGAACAGGCGTTTGTGCATTTGTGCCGTTTAGTAACAACAGTAATCCCGCAAGCAGCATTGCACCTCTATATACACAAACGGTTCTACGCATTTACTTCAAATAATTTTTCAACTTGTTGGCTGGCAAAGCTTTGATGCCTTCATAAACCGACAACGCATTTAAGGCAGCACCATTTCTACTGGTATGCGTATGATCGCCTGTAAAAAAATGCCTTACGCTATCGGCTCCAATCTGCTGCCAGTGTGCTATGATGCGACTATTCAAATCAATAAATGGAACGCTTTTTTCTTCTGCTACTGCTTTTGCCCAGGTTAGGTAATTTGTATCGGCCACTACCTTACCGGCCTGCCAACGCTCCCGTGGTACGGGTGAGCAGATGATGGAACTTGCCCCTTTTGCTTTTGTCTCGTCAATAAATTTTTTCAGGTACCAACCATAGGTATGCACTGTTTCCGGCTGATGCGTTACGCCGTTTACAATTTGTACGGTATCCATACCGGTTCCACTAAGCGTACCCCTTGAACGGGAAGTGTCGTTTACGGGTGAAGAGACGTTGTGGCCAAACTGCAGTATGGCAAAATC